>JAQBFL010000439.1:0-4972 GCA_032123415.1 bacterium
TCCACTGCCCCTTCGGCCATCAATTCCTCGGTCTCCTGGACACGATATAAGGCAAATTTTATGGATGAGGAGCCGCTGTTGATACAGAGAATAGCGTGTTTCATGTGAGATTCCTTTAGGGCGCCACCGGGGTCAAGTCCGGGTCGTGAGTCCCGCAATAACCGCCTGTTTGGCTGGCAGTGGTTTCCCCATGTCGCAGAAAATAGATAATTAAACTCATAATTTAGTCCTCCTGTTCGCTTTAATCGCACGAGATCTGCCCCAATCAGGTAACGACCTTTGCTTAGTTTGCCCGCGAGTCCACATTATTTTCTATCTCGGTCCTGTACTGGCCAAGGCGTGCAGCAATGTTGTACCTGGCTCATCCTTCCGAATCTCCCGTTCCGCTTGCCCCCAGTCCTGAACTGCTCGACCGTCCTGACGGCCTCCTCGCTGCTCGTAGAGTTCATAGGCCCGAGTGGCGATCTACGGTGTAAAATCGAGCGGCTTCTTGGCCAGCAATGAGGCTTTAGTAGGGTCAAAAATCCGATACGCGAGCAGTTTCACGCGGTCATTCACGAGGAACCACACCAGAGCATAGCCCCAGACGGACAGCGACCAACCCCAGCCGAGGGGTGTCATAAACAGCCCATAAACAGCTATCAACGTCGCCACGATTTGCGTGCCGAGCACGGCCACCCATAAAATCCGCGCAGGACGATGAGACCAGAACGGGCCGCGCGTGCGAGTGAGGAAGATCGTCAGATGTCCGGCCACGGAAAGCTTCAAATACATCAGCGTCTGGATGTGCGCACGGTCTAAATGAAATACGCGCTCACCGAGATAAAACAATCCGAAGGCGGATACGACCCCGATGACGCCCAGCACCGTGGAGACCCCTAGCACCATGCGCATGTTCCAGGCCTCGGGCTTATCCTTGTAAATAACGTTGTCATAGGCAATGGACAGAATGGCGCCGTCGTTGAGCAACGCCAGCATCACGATCATTACTGCCGTTAACGGATAAAAGTTAAAGATCAGGATCGACAGCGTCATGAACAACAGCACACGCAGCGTCTCGGCGATGCGGTATATGGCATAGCTATTCATCCGCTGGAAGATTTTCCGGCTCTCCTTGATGGCGTCTATGATCACCGAAAGGCCGGGTGTCATCAGCACGATGGACGCTGCTGCGCGCGCCGCGTCCGTCGCGCCCGAAACAGCGATGCCGCAGTCGGCCTTCTTCAGCGGGGGGGCGTCGTTCACCCCGTCGCCCGTCATGCCGACAATGTGTCCACGTTGCTGCAAGACGTCTACAATATGGAACTTGTGTTCGGGGAACACCTGGGCGAAACCGTCGGCCTTCTCGATGGATTCCGCCAACTGCGCCGTCTCATGATGTTTCGTGTCGCCAAAACTGCTGGCATCGAGGATATTTGTGCCCATACCTAATTTCTTGGCGGTTTCCTTAGCGATGGCCAGTGCATCGCCCGTCACCATCTTGATCTTCACTCCCATCTGTCGGGCGGTCGCGATAGTTGCCTTGGCATCTTCCCGGGGCGGATCGAACAGGGGCAATACACCAAGAAACTGCCATTGACTTTCTCCCTCGGCCCGCGCCACGCCCAATGAGCGGAACCCGCGCGCCGCGAATTCGTTGACGGCCTTCTCGACGGCGGGCTTTACCTCACCGGCATTGGCCGACAACTCCAAAATCACCTGTGGCGCGCCCTTGGTCACCTTGAATTCCTTTCCTACCGTGTCCTTGACGGTGGCTTCGGTCCGCTTATGCACCGGGTCAAACGGCTGGAAATGGACCACCTCGTAGCCTTTTAAGGCTTGATCATTTTTCAGGCCGCTCAGCACGGCCAGGTCGATGGTGTCCTTATTGTCCATGCGCGACGCCAGCGCGGCGTTGAGAATGACTTGATCGGCGGATATGCCGTTCACGCTGAACGGATCGCCCAGCGTCAGCTTGTTCTGGGTTAGGGTGCCGGTCTTATCCGAGCACAGCACGTCCACGCCCGCCAATTCCTCAATAGCCGCCAACCGCGTCACAATCGCCTCTTTTTTGGCCAGCAGGCGAGCGCCGACGGCCATGGTCACTGATAGCACCGTGGGCATCGCCACGGGAATCGCGGCCACAGTCAATACTAAAGCGAACTGAAGCGTGGTGAGCATCCTGTCGCCGCGGAAGAGCGCGACGCCCAGAATCAACACCACCAAGGTCACTGCGAGGATAATCAGGTAATTGCCAATCTTCAACACCGCACGTTGAAAATGGCTGACTGTCTGCGCCTCCTGCACCAGTTGCGCTGTCTTGCCGAAGTAAGTATTCTGGCCCGTAGCATACACGAGCGCGTCGATTTCGCCCTGGCGAATTATCGAACCGGAAAACACAGCCTCGCCGGATTTGCGCGTAGCCGGTAACGACTCTCCCGTTAGCGCGGACTGATCCACCTCCACCGGGTCTCCCTCCAGCAAACGCGCATCCGCCGGCACGATGTCGCCCAGACGCACGTGGATAACGTCGCCAGGCACCAACTCACGTGCCTCCAGTGTGTTCCACTTCCCCTCACGTTTCACCCGGGCTTTGATCGCCAGCTTGGCCTTCAGCGCGGCGATGGCATTGCCCGCCTGGTGCTCTTCCCAGAATCCGACTACGGCGTTGGCCAGAAGCAGAAGGAGGATGATGGCAAAGTCCGGCCAATGCCGAGCTACCGCCGAAAGGATCACGGCCACTTCGATCATCCACGGGATGGGACCCCAAAAATAAGTGAGGAATTTCAGAAAAGGATTGCTCTTCTTTTCTTCAATCTCGTTCGGCCCATATTGGCTCAGCCGTTTCTGCGCATCGGCCTGGCTGAGCCCGTCCGGTGACGAGCCCAACTTTGCCTCCAGTTTCGGCATAGGAAGGGATTTCAGATCGTCCTTCGCATTGGGCTTCAATCCCAGCTTCGATTCGGGGTTATTTTTCGTGTCCTGTTCGTGTTCCTTCATAGCGGATATCCCATCGCTTTTTTATTTGGTCCTTCCGGTGTTATCTGCATCCGGCAGTAACGCCGCAGCATCCGCAGGCCGGGTCTTTTTGCCAATTACGTCATCCATTGTCTCGTCGTTCAATCGGAACACACGGGTAGTACCGCTGAGGAATTCGCTGAGCTTGCCGTCGACGCATAAGGAAATCGGCGGCGCTGCGCCATCACGGCCGCGGACTGTTAACGAGTCGCGCGTCAACCGCAGGTCGAGTGAATGTCCGCGGTAACGTATGCGCATGTCGAGGCGCTCCATCTCCTGCGGCAATTCCGGAGCGAGGTGCAGAACATCGCCTCTTGCTTCGATACCCGTCGATACACGCTGCACCTGATCAACAGTACCCGCCATGGCGCCGAGGTGGATGCCCTCCGCGGTAGTGCCCTGCTGGACATCGCTCACGTCGCTCTGCAGCGCCTCCGCGAAGAAGTTCATGGCGCGCGGCCGATCGGAACGCGCCAGGACCCACGCATACACCACACGGGAGAGCGTGGAGCCGTGGGACGAGCGGCCGGAATAGTAGGCAATGTTTCGTGGAATGGTCTCGTATTCGAACGGATAGCCCAGACGCTTGAACAATTCGCCGAGTTCCCCGGCGGAAAACAGGTAGAACAACATCAGCACGTCGGGCTGTTTCGAAAGTTTGTATCGTTTCGCGTTGTCGTTCTGACCTTCGAGAATGAGATCGAGTCGCTGAATATTGCCGTACCGGGCCCGGTAGTCATCCCAATCGAGCTCACGCAATTTTTCGTAAGCCTCAAACTGGCTGATGATCCCGTCGTCATGGAACGGCACATACATCCTCTGTGTGATATCGTCCCAGCGCGCCAGCTCCTCCGCAGAGAGGCCAAGCAGCGTCGTGAGTTCGTCGCGGCGCACGTCGGACAGCAGCTTTAGCGCCTCCAGCGCCCGGCACAGCACCCAAACGGCCATGATGTTGGTATAGGCGTTGTTGTTAAGGCCCGGCGTTGCGGCATCCGGATAGCCGTCGTGGGGCTCATCGGGGCCCATCACGCCGCGGATTTCGTAGCGCCCGCGCTGGTCATCGAGGGTCGCGATGCTCGACCAGAAGCGGGCGATATCAAGGATCAGTTCCGCGCCGTGAGAATGCAGAAACTCGACGTCGTGAGTGACCTGGAAGTACTGCCAGACGTTATAGGCGATAGCGCTGCCGACGTGGCGCTGCAAATAGGAATTGTCGGTCACCCAGCGCTGCGAGCGCGGGTTCAGATTGAGCGCCTGGGTCTCCTCCTGACCATCGCTTCCGCTCTGCCAGGGAAACATCGCGCCCTTGTAACCGGCTGCCGCAGCCGCGGCTCGCGCCTCGCCCAGGCGTCGGTAGCGGTACATTAGAAGTGATCGGGTGATTTCGGGCATTCTATAATTAAAAAACGGGAAGATGAACAGTTCATCCCAGAATACATGGCCCTGATACGCTTCCCCGGTCCAGCCCCGCGCCGGCACACCGATATCGAGTCCGATTGAATTGTGTGATACGGCCTGCAGCAGGTGAACCATGTTAAACCGAAGCAGCATCGGGACGTTTAACTTGAACCCGGGATCAGCCGGCTTGATATGCACGTCGAAGCGTCGCCACAGATGTCTCCATGCCAGCACATGGTCCGCCATCACGGCATCGAAGCGACCCGCGCGAGCAATGGCCTTGCTTGCCTCCAGCCCGCATTCCGAAATGGCGTGGTCGCGCGACGTATAGAAAGAAGCGAGTTTCTCCAGCACCAGCGTCTCGCCTTGCTTGACCTCGACGGTGAGTTCCTCCCCGATGTATCCCGGTTCTTCGATGATGCGGCGCCGGACTGCGAGAGGCTGTCCGTCCAGGAACGCTCGCGTTCGCGCCGCCTGTGCGACATGAATATTCGACTGACAGGTGCGTACCAGCAGGTGCACGCCGTCCTCACCAACGATCTTGCCTGCCAGCGGCTCCAGGTGCTTGTTGTTGAAC
>JAQBFL010000440.1:0-5563 GCA_032123415.1 bacterium
CACGACCATGTTCTGGGATTCCGGATCGAGCGGGCTGGTGGCGCTGGGCAGGATGCACGCTTGGTATCGGAGGGTGCTCTTGATGGACCGATGGCCCATGTCCTCCTGGACGGCACGAATGTTGTGGCCACCGAGAAGGCGCTGGAAGCGCTGCCAGAAGGCCGGCCAGTCCTCGGCAGCCGTGGCGACGACGGATGCGTCTTCTTGTCGCAGAATCCGGAGACGAGCGACCTGAGTATGGGGCGATGCGATCCGGTGGTTCGATATGGCGCGCATTATATACCAATGACTATCTTCCGGTAAAGCCCTTTCTTTGGCATTTCTCAGGGTCTGGAGCGGCTGCGCTTCCGCAGCCGCAGACTGGCGCGGGAAGCCGCGCCGCGCCGGGCGCATCTGCGTTTCGTTTCACCTTACAAAACGCCCCGCGACGCAAGCCGTCAGGCGCAGCGTTGCGGGGGGTTGCAAGAGCCTCGCTGGTCTTCTATCGCTCCGGGTCGAGCGAGAAGCGGCGGGCCAGCCTGGCCCGCGCGTGTCCGGCGATCGTATACATGACCGGAATCAGAACCAGCGTCAGGACCGTTGCCACGCTCAGGCCGAAGATAACCGCCACGGCCATGGGCGCCCACCAGGCACTGGACTCGGCGCCCGCCACGATGCGCGGCGGCCAGGTGTGGATTTCCAGGCTGTACCCCACGGCCATCGGGATCAGCCCGAGGACGGTGGTCAGCGCCGTCAGCAACACCGGACGCAGCCTGAGGCGGCCGGCCGCGACCGCCGCGTCGACCAGGCTCAGGCCCTCCTCTTCCCGTTGCCTGATGCAGTCTACCAGCACGATCGCATTGTTTACCACGATGCCCGCAAGGCTGATGACGCCCAGCCCCGTCATGATGACGCCGAAGCGCATGCCGCAAATCAGCAGTCCCCACAGGACTCCGGCGATCGACAGGATCACGGATGTCACGATAATCACGGGCAGCACCACCGAGTTGAACTGCAGCACAAGCACCGTCAGGATCAACCCCAACGCGATCAGGAAAGCCCGCTTCAGGAAAGCTCCGGATTCGATCATATCCTTGTTCTCGCCGGCGTACGACACCGAGTAGCCGCGGGGCAGGGATACCTTGTCCACGCGGGGGCGAATGTCCTCGAGAATCTTATCCACCCCGCGGCCCTGGTTGTTGCCACTGATCGTGATGACGCGCTTCTGGTTCTTCCTGGTGATCGCGCCGAGCCCGCCCTCGTAGGTCACGGTGGCGACGGTCGTCAGGGGCACGCTGCCGCCGCCTGGCACGGGGATCTGCAGAGCACTGAGCACGTCCGCCGTGTCGCGCTGGTCCAGAGGCAGGCGGACAGTGATGTCGAACTCGTCCTCGTCCGCCCTGAACTTGCTGCTCTCCGATCCGTAGATGGCCGTGCGCAGAAAATTGCCCACGCCGGCGGTGTCCAGCCCGAACAGCGCGGCCCGTTGCCGGTCCACCGTCGCCCGCAGTTCGGGGAGCGCCTCCTCGAAATCGTCCTGAAGGTCGACCAGCCCCGGCGTCGTTTCAATCGCCCGCACGATCCGCGCGGTTGCCTCGGACAACGTGTCGAAGTCGTCCCCCGACACTTCGATGGAAACCGGCGCCCCCGTCGGCGGGCCTTCCTCCTGCTTGTCCACCTTGATCTCGGCCCCGGGCATCACGCCTACGTCCTTGCGGATCACGGCCACCAGTTCCGTCGAGTTCGTGCTCCGCAGGCTCATTTCCTTGAACTCGATGTAGATCTGCCCCATGTGCGTGCCGCTGGTCTGCGCCATGTGCGTGCCCACCGTGCCGCCCACGGTCGTGAGGAAAAACTTGATGTCCCCATACTTCGGCAGCTTCGCTTCGATGGTCCGCATGATCGCATCGGTGCGCTCGATGCTCGCGCCCTGGGGCAGCCGGACGTCGATCGTGGCGTTGCGCGGGTCGGTGTCCGGGAACAGCTCGATCCCGCGGCCATGGCGGGCGTAGATCTGCACGGTCACCACCAGTCCGCACACGGCAATCAGCACCACGGCCCAGCGGTGAGCGATTGCGGCGCGCAGAAAGCGCTCATAGTAGGTCAGGATGGGGTGGCTGCGCCGGGGTTGTCCGTCGCCGCGCGCCGCGCCGCCGCCGCGCTTGATGAAGGCCGAACAGACCGCGGGATTCACCACGATGGCCACGAACAGGGACGCGGTCAGCGTCACGATCAGCGTCCGCGGCATGAATCCCATGAACTGGCCCATGATGTCCGGCCAGAACAACAGCGGGGCGAAGGCGGCCAGGGTGGTCAGCGTGGACGTGATGACCGGCCAGGCGACCTCCGCCGCGCCGCGCCGCGCCGCCTCCATGCGGCTGACCCCCTCGTTATGGATGCGGTAGGTGTTTTCGACAATCACGATGGCGTTGTCCACCAGCATGCCGACGGACAGGACCAGGCTGAACAGAACGATCATGTTCAGGGAGAATCCCATCATCGCCATCGCGGTGAAGGCCACGAGCATCGAGAATGGAATCGCCAGTCCCACGAAGATGCTGTTGCGAGCGCCCATGAAGACCAAGAGGACCGCCACCACGAGAAGAAAGCCGCTCGCGATGTTGTTCTCCAATTCGCCGATCATCATCGACACATAGTCCGACTGGTCCATGACCACGGTCATCGCCACGCCGGCGGGCAGGTTGAAGCGCGCCAGGATAGCCTTGATCTCGCCGATCAGCGCCACGGAATTCTCGCCGGAACGCTTCTTCACGGACAGGGACACGCAGGGCGTTCCGTTCAGGCGGGAGAGCGACTCGATGTCCTTGTACGCGTCCGAAACCGTCGCCACGTCCCGCAGGAAGATCGCCTGCCCGTCCCGCTCCGCGAGCAGGATGTCGCGCAGGTGCGTCGCGACCGCGAACTCGCCGGGCACGCGCACCTGGAACCGGTTGCCGTCCATCTCGATATTGCCGGCCGATACGGTGCGGTTCTCCGCCGCGATGCGAGCCAGAACGAGATCCGTCGGCAGATCGTATGCCGCCAACCGCCCGAGATCGAACTCGACGCGAATCTCGCGCTCCCGCGTTCCCGCGATGCCGACTTCCTTGACCCCGGTCAGTCGCTCGATTTCCGATTCGAGTTCCTCCGCGGTGTTCTTCAGGCGTGCTTCGTCCAGGTTGCCTGACAGCGCGAAGATGAAGATCGGAGAGTCCGAGCTGAAGTTGAAGGCGTAGACGACCGGTTCGTCCAGGTCGGCGGGCAGGTCGGGCTTGGCCAGGTCGACCTTGTCCTTAACCCGTTGCCGGGCCATGTCGATGTCCTCGCCCGCGACGAACTCGATGGCGATGCTGCTGACGCTCTCGCGCGTCGTGGAACGTATCTCCTTGATGCTCTCGACCGTGTTGAGGCTCTTCTCAAGGGGGATCGTGACCAGCTTCTCCATCTCCGAGGGCGCGGTGCCCTCGTAGAAGGAGGACACGAAGACGAAGGGGATCGTGATGTCGGGCGCGCCCTCGCGGGGCAGGGACAGGTAATTGCCGACCCCCGCCATAATCAGCACGACGGCCAACACATAGACCGCGACGCGGAACTTGATGGCGTAATTGGAGATAAGCATGCTTCACTCCGTCCGGCGGATGCGCCGGGTTACTCGCCGTTGACAACCACCCGCATGCCGTCCTGAAGCGAGCGCTGGCCTTCGACGACCAGCTCCTCGCCGGCCTCCAGTCCGGCCGTCACCAGCACATGCACGCCGGCGATCCTATCGATCCGCACCACGCGGGCCGCGGCGCGCCCCTCCCGCACGACGAACGCCAGGTGCTCGCCTTTGCGCGGCACGATGGCGACGAGCGGCACGGCCACGCCGCCCGTCCACGGGCCGCGGTCCAGCAACACATCGACCACCATGCCCGCGCGCAGCGGAGCGGCGGGGGAGGGGGCGGGAACGACCATCTCGATCGGAAAGGCGTGCCCCGCCGGGTCGGCGGCGGCGGCCACGAAGGTGACGCGCCCGGTGTAGACCTGGTCGCCCAGCGTCGTGGCCGTGAAGGTCATGGCCTGCCCGGGCTCGACGAAGCGGATATCGCGCTCCGGGACCGACGCGGCGATCTTGAGGCGGTCGCGCGACACCAGCCGCAGCACGGCGCGCCCCTCGGCGACGAACTCGTTCTCCTCGGCCGTGCGGTCGTCCACGACGCCGTCGAAGGGGCTGCGGCTCTCATGCTGGGAGAGGTGTACGCGCGCTTCGTCCAGCGCGACGGTCGCCTGGTCCAACCGCTGCCGCGCCGCGTCGAAGTCGCTGTCGGACACAGAGCCCGTGGCGCGCAGCCGCTCGGTGCGGTCGAGGTCGCGCCGCGCATCGCGCCGCTCGATTTCGCCGCGCGCCAGCGCCGCGCGCGCCAGGCGGTCGTCGATGCGGAACAGCGCCTGTCCGGCGCTGACGGCATCCCCGCGGTCGACCGCGAGTTCGACGATGCGGCCGGCCTTTTCGGCTGAGACGACCAAGTCGTTCACCGGCTGGATGCGGCCGGGCAGGTGCAGGGCATCCACCGCCGCGATCTCGCCAACGATCACCGTCCGCACGGCGGCGAACGGTTCCTCGACTTCGATGGGCGGCTCGCCCGGCTTCGGCCATATGGCCAGCAGCGCGATGCCCGCGCCCAGCAGCGCCACGACACCCCACAACACCAGGGCGCCGGTTCGTTTCGCATGACTCTTCTCGCCGTTCATGGCGTCAGTTTCCTTCTCTTGCTTCAGGGTCCGGGATGCCGCACGCATGCCGCAGCCTCGCGGCCGCCGCGGTGTGGTCGTGCATGGCGCCCGCGTGCGTAAGCCGGGCTTCGTCCAGTGCCACGCCGGCTTCGACGACATCCAGATAGGTCGAAAGCCCGGCGCCGTAGCGCTCGGCCGCGATCGTCGCGGCGCGCTCCGCCAGTTCCACGTTGTTGCGTCCCGCCTCAACGGTCTCTCGCGCGTGCATCATATCCAGGAACGCCTTGCGCACGTCCAGCGCGGCCGCGCGCTCCATGTCCTCCAGCGTCGTCAACGCCTTGGCCAGCTCCAGGCGCTTGGACCGGACCGTCGCCCGCGTCAGATCCCCGTCCCAGATGTTCCAATTGGCGGTCACGCCCGCGTTCCAGTGCCACTGCCACTCGTCCGAGAACGAGGCGAAACCGTAGGAGTTGGCCCCATTGTACGAGGCCTCGGCGCGCACCTCGGGCAGTCCGGCGGAACGCGCGGCCGCCACGTCCTGCTCGCGCAGGGCCGCCGTCGCCCGCAGGGCGTTGAGGTCCGGACGGGCGGCCAGCGCGCGCGTCGTCAACGCCTCCAGGTCGGCGTCCCATGGCTCGAACGCCAGGCGCCCCCGCGGCTCGAGCGGCGCCTCGGTCAGGCCGATCAACCGCCGGAAATCCTCCGCGGAAAGGGACTGGCGGTTGCGGGCCGCCACCAGCCGCGGGTGCTCGTTCGCCAGTCGGACGCGCGCCGTCAGAACATCGAACTCGGAGGCCATGCCGCGGGCCTGTTTGTCCTCGGTCTGCTTGAGAACCGCCTCGTAGCGCGCGACGGACTGCTCGCGCACCGC
>JAQBFL010000441.1:0-4378 GCA_032123415.1 bacterium
GGTGGGAGGAAAGGACTACGCGGCTGTCAGCATGGCCATCAAGCGCCTTGAGCAACGGATGGCAACTGCAGAGGTCTGAGCAAACCGCCACCCCCTGAAACGGGGTTTTTCGGTGGCGGCGCTTGCTCACTGGGATCGCGCGGCGGAAAGCATCGTCGAGAACTTGGCCAACCGGAACAGCCGCCATGCAGCAGCCGACAGAAATCGGTATTTCGATGTGGCCTTCGGGTCGGCGCTGGAATGTGCGGCCTGCCTGGATATTTGCGTGTGCAAGAAGCTGATCACCGTTGATCAGTTAAGGTCCATCAGATCGAGGACGGCAAACAGATCCTTGCAAGAATCGTTCCGCTGCTATTGGGGCTGAGAGGTTATCTGGATGAACAGACGGATCAACGATGACGACGATGTTGCTGTCCTGATATCTTCGTCTCGATCCTCGTCTCGATCTTCGTCGGGCACATCTTCGTCTCGATCTTCGTCTCGATCCTCGTCGATCCGGAGCGCACGCCTGTAGTCGACACACAAGAAACCTGCAAGGCTCAGAATTCAGGGGTGGCGGTTTGCTCAGACCTCTATGCTGGTGGCCGGCGTCGTGGAAGCGGGTCGCGGGGCGCGCGACAGGCACTGGATCGACCGGTTGAGCAACCGCGAGCTGGAAGTCTTTCATCTGATAGGCCGCGGGCTGACGAGCCGGGCCATCGCGGCGAAGCTCAGCGTCAGCATCAAGACGATCGAGGCGCACCGCACGCACATGAAGCGTAAGTTGTGCGTCGTCGAGAACTCGTCGCTGATCCAACAGGCGATCCGTTACGTCGAGGCCGGCACCCGCGGTCAGTAGACGACGGGAGCGTAGACGTCACGCCCGGTAAGCTTCGCGCGTCCGTTCAGGAACGCGAGTTCCACAACGAACAACACGCTCACCACGCTGGCTCCGGAAACCTCGATCAGCTCGATGGCGGCCGCCGCCGTGCCGCCGGTCGCCAGCAGGTCGTCCACCAGGACCACGCGGTCGCCCGGCCCAAAGGCGTCCTGATGCACCGCCAGCGTGGCGCTGCCGTACTCCAGATCGTACGACGCCTCGTACGTCTTGTACGGGAGCTTGCCCGCCTTGCGGATCGGCGCCATGCCGATGCCCATCCGCTCGCACATCGCGCCGCCGAAGATGAACCCGCGCGCATCCACGGCGGCGAGCTTGTTCACCTGCTTATCCGCAACGTGCGCGATCAGCAGGGACACGGTGTCCCGCAGCAGCGCGCCGTCGGCGATCAGGGGCGTGATGTCCTTGAACACGATGCCCGGCTTCGGAAAATCCGGGATGTCCCGAATGGCCCGCCGGATGCGCTGCGCGGCGTTCTCCTCCGGCTTCATGCCGCGCCGCCCTCGATGGCGGCCTGGGCCGCCGCCAGGCGCGCGATCGGCACGCGATACGGACTGCACGAGACGTAGTCGAACCCGTTGCGGTAGCAGAATCCGACCGACGCGGGGTCACCGCCGTGCTCGCCGCAGATGCCGATCTTCAG
The DNA here is from genome assembly GCA_032123415.1 of bacterium. Taxonomy (GTDB): domain Bacteria; phylum Verrucomicrobiota; class Kiritimatiellia; order UBA8416; family JADHWI01; genus JAQBFL01. Next base: position 1,521 of record JAQBFL010000441.1, read on the forward strand.
CCCGCGGGACACCGCGCGCCCCCTGGCCACGGCCATCTCGATAAGCTGGCCGACGCCGTCGCGGTCGATGGTCTGGAAAGGGTCGGCGTCCAGGATCTTCCCATCCAGGTAGTGCTTCAGGAATCCGCCGATGTCGTCGCGGCTGAAACCGAAGCTCATCTGGGTCAAGTCGTTCGTTCCGAACGAGAAGAAGTCGGCGTCCTGCGCCATGCGGTCGGCGAGCAGCGCGGCGCGCGGAATCTCGATCATCGTGCCGACGAGGTGCGGGATCTCCTTGAGCCCGGCCGCCTTGCAGACCGCGTCATGGACCCGCGAGCAGATCGCCTTTTGGTGCTTCACCTCGCGCACATCGCACGTCACGGGGATCATGATCTCCGGGCGGCACTTCTTGCGCGCCTTGAGCAGCTCGGCGGCCGCCTCGAAGATGGCCCGCACCTGCATCTCGGTGATCTCGGGGAAGGTGATGCCCAGCCGTACGCCGCGGTGCCCCATCATGGGGTTGACCTCGTGCAGCTCTTCGCCGCGGCGTTCGATCTCCGCGACCGAGACGCCCAGCGAGTTCGCCAACTCGCGCCGCCGCTCCGCGCTGTGCGGGAAGAACTCGTGCAGCGGCGGATCGAGCAGGCGGATCGTGACCGGCAACTTGCCCATGACTTCCAGCGTGGCCTTGACGTCTCGCTTGACGAACGCGGACAGGGCGTTGAGCGCGTTGCGGCGCTCGGTTTCGTTGACGCTGAGGATCATCTTGCGCAGCAGGAACAGCGCATCGTCACTGCCCTCGCCGTAGAACATATGCTCCGTGCGAAACAAGCCGATGCCCTCCGCCCCGAAAGACAGCGCCACCGCGGCGTCCTCCGGCGTGTCCGCATTCGTCCGCACGCCCATCGTGCGGAAGGTGTCCGCCATCCGCATGAACTTCTTGAAGCGCGGGTTCTCCGTGGCGTCGCTCATGTTGAGCGCGCCCTCGTAGACCAGGCCGCGGGTGCCGTTGAGGGTCACGGTCTCGCCCTCCTTGAGCACCTTGCCGCGCCCCGCCATGGTGCGTGCATGGGCGTCCACATCGAGGTCGCCGGCGCCCACGATGCAGCACTTGCCCCAGCCGCGGGCCACCAGCGCCGCGTGGCTGGTCATGCCGCCGCGAGCCGTCAGAATGCCCACGGCCGCGCGCATGCCCTCGACGTCCTCGGGATTGGTCTCCTCGCGCACCAGGATCACGCGCTCGCCCGCTTTCGTCCAGGCCACCGCATCCTCGGCGGTAAACACGATCCGCCCGCAGGCGCCGCCCGGGCCCGCCGGCAGCCCGCGCGCCAGCGGCGTCGCGGCCGCCTCGGCCTTGGGGTCGACGATCGGGTGGAGCATTTCGTCGAGCTGGTGCGGTTTCACGCGCATCACCGCCGCGCGCGGGTCGATCAGCTTCTCGCGCAGCATATCCATCGCGATGTTGAGCGCGGCGGTGCCGGTTCGCTTGCCGGTGCGCGTCTGCAGCATGTACAGGACGCCTTCCTGGATGGTGAACTCGATGTCCTGCATGTCGCCATAGTGCTTTTCGAGACGCTTGCGGATGGCGTCCAGCTCGCGGTAGACCTTCGGCATGCTCCGCTCGAGCGATTCGAGGCGCCGGTTCTGGTCGTTCTTCGTGGCCTCGTTGAGGGGGGACGGCGTCCGGGTGCCCGCCACCACGTCCTCGCCCTGCGCGTTGACCAGCCACTCGCCGTAGAACTTCGCCTCGCCCGTGGCCGGGTTGCGCGTGAACGCCACGCCCGTGGCCGAGGTGGCGCCCATGTTGCCGAACACCATGGCCTGCACGTTGACTGCGGTGCCCCAGACATCCGGGATGTTCTCGATCTGGCGATACGAGACCGCCCGCCGGCCGTTCCAGCTCTTGAACACGGCGCCGATACCGCCCCACAACTGCTCCATCGGATCGTCCGGGAAGGGCCTGCCCAGGACTTCGCGCACACGCGCCTTGAACTGCTCGCACAGAGTCTTCAACTCGTCGGCCGTCATGTCCGTATCGCCCGCGTAGCCTTTGGCGCGCTTGAGCTGGTCCATGATGCGCTCGAGCTGAAGCCTGATGTTCTGGCCGGGCGCCGGTTCGATCCCCTCGGCCTTTTCCATCACGACATCCGCGTACATCATGATCAGGCGCCGGTACGAATCGTACACGAAGCGCGCGTTGCCCGTCTTCTCGATCAGCCCCGGAATGGTCCGCGAGCACAGGCCGATGTTGAGGACGGTCTCCATCATGCCGGGCATGGACTGGCGCGCGCCCGAGCGGCAGGAGAGCAACAGCGGGTTCTGGCTGTCGCCGAACCGCAACCCCATCGTGGTTTCGATTTTGCGGAGGGACTTGTCAAGCTGCGCGGTCAGCTCCGCCGGGTACTTTCCGCCGAGCCCCAGGTAGGCCACGCAGCATTCCGTGGTGATCGTGAAACCGGCGGGCACGGGAATTCCGATCTTGCACATGTCGGCAAGGTTGGCGCCCTTGCCGCCGAGCAGATTCTTCATGGAACCGTCGCCGTCGGCGTCGCTCGCGCCGAAGAAATAGACGTACTTGCGGACCTGGCGAACCGATTTCTTAACCTTGGCTTTTGCGGGCATGCTGCATCTCCGTCGATCATCCTCTCGCCGCCCATGAGGCGGCACGTATCCCCGAGCCTTCCGGCCGCACTGAGCGGGCTGGTGCGTGGGGAGAAAAACGGTCAGACTCTACCTGCACGGGGCATCCATGTCAACCGTCGAAACGGTCGCGAAACGTGTTGTAGGGAGCCGTCCTGTATTGCGCATCCGAGGTGCTGCGGATCGTCAGCGGCATGCTGCATCCTCTGATGCCCGGCAAGATGGAGGAACTCAGGCGC
>JAQBFL010000442.1:0-3028 GCA_032123415.1 bacterium
CCGTAATCGTGATCCGATCTTCCTTCCACCCGGTTGACGATTACGGGCGACGATTACGGAACACGATTTCCTTTGGTCTTGCCGTTATCTTTCCTCCGTCGCAACGTTGCACTTCAACGTTTGCGAACCCGCGGCGGGTGAGCAATACGTTGCGAGGGCTTGTTGGCTGGGATGTCCTTGCAGAGTTTTGGGCACCACACGGCTGTCATCTCGCCCCCGTTGAAGACGACAACGTGCTTGCCATCGTCCGAACCAAGGCGCTGTTGCCGCCGCATGCTCGCCTGCTTCATTTCAGTGACCGTGTTCTCGCAGAAATCACTCTGGTAGCCGCAGTCGCAGAGGTAGGAAGATGGGTATATCTCCTTCGGCATTCTGTCATCACCCTTTCGTATTCCGCGGCCCGATCGTCAGTGCTGAGGATCGGCGAGGTTACGAGCCGTAACCTCCGACGCCGCGTTCGGTCGGCCTTTGTGCGCATGTGCGATCACGAAATCAACAAGTTCCTGACATTGAAACCAGCCCGGCCACATGTCATGTCCTCGCCCCCTGATCACGTTGAGGGTCATTACTCCGTCCGAGTGTCGATACCGTTGCGCCAGTTCGCCGGAGTTCTTCTCGAGAGGCACCACGGTGTCGCTATCCCCATGGATGTGATAGATGGGGACATGAGCTTTGGCCAGTGGCTCCACGCGGTCAATCGGATTATGCTCCGTCAATTTGGCGGTAAGTTGCTCTTCGGTCATGCCGTATGCGCCGCAGGCGCTCTTGATGCCAGGGTAACTGCTGAGATTGCATACCGGATAGATTCCCGCCACACACGCCACAGATGAAGGATGCTCGGCCGCCCAGTTGTAGAGCATGAGTCCGCCGCGGCTTCTCGCCAGCAGACAGGGCGTCTTCGAGAGGCCGCGCCTCGAGACGAGTTCCTCATAGAAGGCGGAGAACAAAGCCCTGCCATTTGGATTGCCACAGGACTCGCCGACATCAATTCCGGCAACCGCAATGTCGGCATCTGTGAACTTCTCAAACATCCACGTCTCCTCCGTGCCCGGCAGTCCTGGAAGCGTCGGAGCGTACCAGACCCATGCCATCTGATTCCAGGCGGCGACTTGACTAGGCCGAATGAGAAAAGCGGTGTGACCCTGAACGCTGAAGACTTCCCCTGCCAGGGGAAGTGCCTTTGACGGTGTCAGCATCGCATCTTCCTTCATCGCGTTCGATTCGGTTGTTCGGCGGGGTCGTCGGTCAACCACTCGCTGGGGATGTTCCTTCTCTCGTCTACGGAGGTCAGCAACGATCTCATTCAAGTCGTGGTGGTGTGCCCGCACGTATGCATCGCGGTTGCGCCACACTTCAGCAATGATCTCATCCTTGTACATCTTCCACCTCATCTGAAAGCAGTTCCAATGGCGTACAGATTTCCGGACACGTGTATCCGGCGACCGCGCAGATTGATCGGATGACCGGTTTGGTCGTGGCGTTGTCGATGTGCCGGCAGTTCCACGTGAGCAAGTAGTCCATCCCATGAACACTGGCTACCGCGATATGGATGGCGTCCGCCTCGGCATGAGGCGGGATTCCGCCGTCGGCCATCAGTCGATCCGCCTGCCCGCGGCATCCGCATCTCCGGCTCTTGCCTCGGCAAGCACGAGTTCTGAAGTGAACAGACTGTATTTGGGCCGTTCTTGCTCCCACCACTCAATGGTCGTCTCCTGCCACGCGGATGCACGCAAGTCCCGACTAGGACGTGCCGTGAGATAGCTCGCGATGGACGTTTCGACATATACGTTCTTCATGCTGGAATCCTACGTCTCTCTCCGGTATCAGGCAAGATCGACTTTCTTGTCGCCGAACGTCCAAAATCATGATTTTTCGCGGCTACGCGAAAATATCATGCATGTTCTTGTGTGCGCCCATCATGGGCGCGGTGTAAATGGGGTGCAAGTCCCCTGTAGGAGGAACCGGCATGGTGACATGAAAGACCTGCTACGCGAGGCCAACTCCGGAAGGGCAACCGACCGGGGGAAGGAAGGCTAGCGGAAACCAGCGGGCTGACGGACAGAAATCGCATAGAAGGCCGAGCACGTCTCGACGAGCTGGCACAACACAGCGAAGCCGTAAGGTCCAGTCGCAGAGGTTCCGCCGGAGGCGGATCCGCCCTTGGCGGAAAATGCGGCGGTCGCGCTGGGAGCCGAGGCGCAGCCGAGACGAGCCACCCGCAGGGTGGCAACGGAGCGAAGCGCAGTGGCAACCAACGCGTTCTTACCTGGGGAGATCCCAACGGGGCAACGGGTACTGGCGGATGAGTAGCAACAGCATGGTCCAACGTGCCCTGACTAACCGCTGGCTGCACGAACAAGGGGTTCCCGATATGCGCACGTTGTGGATTGTTCTGCACTACGGGCCAAAAGCCCGTGTCTGAGTTGACGGCGAAAACCGTTGGCAAAGAGTGTTCGGAACCGCCGTTTGCGGACCCGCACGTACGGTGGTGTGGCACTCGCGGACTAGCCTACTGGGCTAGTCCGCGAGGAGCCGATTCTGCTCAGTTTGTCGCGACGGCAATCCCTCTCTGTTCGTCATGCTCAATCTCGCCAAGACGCGTGTCCTTTGCGGGCGCAGCCGCGCAGTAGAAATGGTACAACGTCTTGCCATGGCCGATCATGCCCGGCTTGTGCGCATGGCGAGAGTCGATACTACCTTCAGGCCCTATGTTGATCAGGACTTGCTCCCCCTTCCCCCAGGCTCGCAAGTCATCCGAGAACGCAACGCCGTCTCGCGCATGCCCGTCGGAACAGAGGCCGAAGTAGAACATGATCCAAACGCCTTCGTGCCGGAGCACGCAGGGATCCGAGGCAAACGTGTCGTCGAACGCACCCTTTGCACCAAGGCGGAGAACGGGGTTTCCTCGGAAGCGTTCCCAGTGCACAAGATCGGGCGACGTGGCAAAGCCTGTTTGCTCGAGCCAGGCACCGTGCGTCTTGTTCTTCGCATTGTAGAAAAGGTAGTACACGCCATCCGATTCAAGAAG
>JAQBFL010000443.1:0-6698 GCA_032123415.1 bacterium
AACTGGTCTTCGAGGGCGACGCGAACTGGCCAGGGCCTTTCCTGGACTCTGAGGAAGTCCCGAAGGACCCATGGGGCAATGACTTCACCATGGAAATCGCCGGCAAGCGCATCCGAGTCACATCCCCCGGACCCGACGGACAACTCGGGACCGAAGACGACCTCTGGAAATAACGCCACGCGCCGCGTCACACCGGCACGAAGTCGATCCGCCGGTTCTCGAAGTCCACGCCCACCGGCCGCACCGAGAGACGGTGGCCGAGCTTGAAAACCGTCTTGCCCGCGCTGAGCGTCTGCTTGGCCCGGTCGAAGCGCACGAAGCGATCCGAGAGCGCGGAGACGTGCACGAGCCCGCCAAGCTGGAGATCGGGGATGTCGATGAACATGCCGAAGTTCGTCACCTTGACGACCACGGCCTGGAAGGTCTCCGCCCGCTGTTCCTCGACAAGCATCGAGAGGTAGCGATACTTCTTCATCTCGAGCACGTCGCGCTCCGCGCGCTCGGCCTGCGACTCGGTCTCGGAACAGTTCCACGCGGGCGCACGCAGCGCCTGCAGCGTGTAGGGCGGCCGCGCGCGCTCCAGCAACGCCGCAAGCTGCCGGTGCACCGTCAGGTCGGCGTAACGCCGGATCGGCGAGGTGAAATGTGCGTAGAAACGCTTGGCCAGACCGAAATGGCCCGACTCGTCCGCGGAATACACCGCGCGCTTCATGCTGCGCAGCACCGCGGTGCGCACGTGGTACTCCAGCGGATCGCCCTCGACCTTGCGCAGGAACGCGGAGAGGTTCTTCGGCTTGCTCAGGTCGCCGGGCTCATAGCCCAGCGAGACGAGCTCGGTCGTCAAGTCCTCGATCTTCAGCTCGTCCGGCGGCTCGTGCAACCGGGAGATGAAGGGTATCGACGCCTCGGAGAGCGCCCGGGCCACGGCCTCGTTCGCCGCGACCATGCACTCCTCGACCAATTGGTGCGATTCGTCGTTGACCACGGGGCGCAGCCCGGTCATGCGCCCGTCGGCGTCGAGCACGACTTCGCACTCCGGCACGTCGAGCGCCAGCGCGTGGCGCGCGAAGCGCCGGCGGCGGATCTGCTGCGCCAGCTTGCCCAGCGCGCGGACAAGCGCCGCCACCTCGTCGGTCACTCCCTCGGCGCCCTCCCGCGCGGCGCGCTTGCGCACCGACCGTCCCGCCAGAACATCCATGGCCTGCTCGTAGGTCAGGCGGGCGCGCGAGCGAATCACGGTGCGGCTGAAGCGGCTCTCGACCGGCGCGGCTTGCCCGTCGAATGTGATGAAGGCCGAGAACGTGAGTTTGTCCTGCCGCGGGTTCAGACTGCACACGCCGTTGGACAACTGCTCCGGCAGCATGGGCAGCACCTTGTCCGGCAGGTAGACGCTGTTGCCGCGCAGGGCGGCTTCTGCGTCCAGCGCGCTGCCGGGCGTGACGAAGCGGCTGACGTCGGCGATATGCACGCCGAGCACACGCACGCCGTCCTCACGCGTGTGCAGAGACAGCGCGTCGTCGAAGTCGCGCGCCCGCTCGGGGTCGATGGTGATGGTCAGCACCTCGCGCAGGTCTTCCCGCCGGCCGGCATCCTCCAGCCGGATCGAGGCCACCTCGGCCTCGCGCAGCGTCTCGGGCGGGAATTCGTCGTGCAGCCCATAGTGGCGAATCACGGACAGCGTGTCGCTCTCCGGACGATCGGCCGGTCCGATGATCTCGACGATCTCGCCCTCGGGGTTGACATGCCGGTTGGCCCACTGGCCGAAACGCACGACGACGCGGTCGCCGATCGCGGCGCCGGCCGCATCGGGCACGTAGAAGTCCTTGGCGTACGACGAATCGATCGGCACGACGTAGAAAAACGTCCCGGTCGTCTTGAGCGTGCCCACAATATCGCGCCTCTTGCGCTCGAGAATCCGGATCACCCGGCCTTCCATGCGTCCGCGGGCGGACGGCTTGTCGCGGTCGATGCGCGCCACGACGCGGTCGCCGGGAAGCGCGGTTCCGATATCGGCGGCCGGCACGAACACGGTGCGCCGCCCCGCGCGGTCGGTCACGAAGCCGTTGCCCGATCGCACGATCTGGATGTCGCCGGTCACCAGGTCGGCCGGCTCGCCCAGCGAGTAACGGTTGCCGCGGATCACGACGATGTCCCCATCGACGACGAGCTGGTGCAGGGTCTTCGACAGATGCTTCTTGGCGCGGCCCTCGAGCTTGAGCGCGGCGGCCATCTCGTTGGCGGCCAGCGGCGCGCGGTTTTCCTCCGCGAGGAGGGTGACAATGGATTGGCGGATGTCGTCTTCGTTCATTGGTTCTGTGCATTCCTCATGGCCACAAAGTAACCGACGGGATGCTTCTCGGCAAGACATCTTCCCGCCGCGCCGACGATTCGCGGCGCGCCGCGCCGTGCCTACTCGACCGGCTCCGCCCAGTAAAGCGTCTTCTCGATCTCGAAATCGATGTCGTCCAGCGCCCCGCCGGGCTGCGCCGTGCCAAGCCCGGCTGCCTTCTCAGAAGAACCTGCTGCAGGCGGCCATGCCCAGAACCCAGATGACGATGTAGAGATAGGCCGCAATGCGGCCGGCCATGGCGATGCCCGCACCCCCATAGGCGGCAGGCGCCTGCCGGATGCGGCGATAGGCGATCTCCCCGAAAACTACGGCCGGAACGGCCAACACGATGCCGAACGGCCCCGTGACGTAGGACACCACCCCCAGCGCCAGGGCCGTCGTGGCCAGTGGATGCGTGGGCCGCAGCGTGGAGCGCGGCACGGGCGGCACGTTCCCCTCCGTCGGCGGGAACAGCGGCAGCGTCAGCCAGCCATTGCACCGCGGGCACTCGATCGTCTTCCCCAGCATGTCCCGCGCGGCTTCCACGCGCTGACTGCAGTGCGGGCAAATCAGTTCCAAGTCCTTCACGGATGGCCTCCCTTCAGGACAACGATCAACGCGGCCATGCCGAGGAAGAACCCCCCGAGCAGAACCTTGCTCGCAACCACATTGCGCTTGCTCCACTTCAGCAGCGTTTGCGTCCGCAGGCCGAAGTAGGTCAGCAGGAACGCCACGACCAGCGGCGCGACGAACATCGCGTTGTACAGAAGCAGGTACAGCCATGCCCGCGCCGAGGAAACTCCGCTGCGAACGACCACGACGAGCGTGGGCACATAGACCTGCCCCGTACACACGCTTTCGAGAGCCGTCACCGTCGCTCCCACCAGCAATCCCCCCGCCACGAGGTTCCCGGTCCGCATGCGGGTGCGCATCACGCGGTGGATACGCTGCTTCACGGCGTCGGGAAGCTGCAGCGTCACCGCGTCGGCGCGTCCCGTTCGCGCGAAGCGCCAGGCGTCGCGAAACGACAGCGCCGCCAGCGCGACCAAGGCCAGGACCATGAGTCCTTCGATGACGGATCGGACCGCGGGAAACCCGTCGAACGCGTGCAGCACCTGAAGCAACCCGAACCCCAGCGCCGTGTAGGTCAGGAACGACGCACCGCAAAACGCGATCCCGACAAGCAGCAAACCCCGTCCGCCGATCTTGGCGACGCCGAGCATGCTCATGAAAAACACAAGCGTCGAGATGGCGCACGGGTTGATGCCGTCCAGCAGCCCGCCCCAGATCACGGCCAGCAGGGCGAACTCGCGCACGCGGTCCGCGATCGACTCGGTTTCCGCGGCGCCCACGGGCACCGTGATGGGCTCTGGCGGCGCCCAGGCCGGATCCGTTCGCGCCATGGCGGCCTGTTCGACCCGTGCCACCAACCCCGTCCGCATGGCCGCGATGCCGCAGAACGCCGTGCGGTAATCCACGAACATCGACACGGGCTCGTTCGCCGCGATACCCAGCGCCCGCTGATACGCCACAAGCCGCGCCACGCTGCTCTTCGCGTTCATGTCGTGGCTGCGCAGGATGTAGAAGCCGCCCAGACGGTTCTCGAGCACGGGCAGTATCTCGTGGCGCACCAGCTCGCACTCGGGGCATCCGGGCTCGTAGAAGTAATCGACGAGAACGTGGGTCGCCAGAACGTCCCGCCCCGGCTCGCCGGCCGCGGGCTCCACAGCCCCGGTTCCATCCGCCCACAGGACCGCGTACAGTCCGATGGCCGCGAGCGCGCGTCGCGCGCGATACGCCCTGCCTCCGCTCATAGCTCCCCCCTCAGCGAGAAATTCACTTCGAGCTCGGCGCTCCCGCCCGGCGCCAGAACGGTTGCCGACAGAGCGGCCGTCGCGCCGCAGCAGGCGCGGATGCGCTCGATGCGCAGGTCCGCGTCGCCGCGGTTCTCGAGTCGAAAGGTGTGCTGCACGGTTTCGACGCTCGATCGCTCGCCGAAATCGAACACGTCCTTTTCGCAGACCAGACGCGGTCCGGCCAACGCGGCCCACGGCAGCGCCGCCATGACCGCGGCGCAGAGCGCTACGATCGGCCAACCGGCAAAACGCGCATTGCTCATTGGTCGTCCTCGCCCTTGCGCCCCGTCCCGCGGATCGCGCTCAGCCCCTCGGCATCGTCGCGCAGCGCCTGCCGCGCCCTGAAGTTGCGATTGGTCAACTCCCGGTCATACTCGGCGAGAAGCGCTCGAACCTCCGGCGCATCGCCGAACGCCTCGGTCAGAACGGTGATCGCGGAGGACGCGACTTCCCTCCCGGCGGCGCCCGTCCGCACGTCGATCCTCCCAATCGATTTTCCCTTGTCCGTAATGCAAACCAGCAGCGCCTCGTTCGCCCGCACGGGCTCCGGAAACGGCTGGCGGACCTTTCCGCCCACCACCAGGCCGATCTCGAAGAACAGGTTGGCCAGATCGGTCATGGCCGACTCGTCGGCAAAGGCCAGCAGCACGACGAGGTGCGAGCGCTTCGCCAGTTCGGGCAGGATGCCGCCGAGCACGGCATCCGGGGGGGCAATGGAAAGCCCTTCGCCCAATTGCTCCGCCGACAAGCTGTCGTCCATGATGCCGGTGATACCCACACGCAGGCCGTCGACGGTCTTCACCACGAGGTAGGGAGCAACCACGGGCAGGCCATCCGCTCCGAGAAGGTTGGCGGACACGAGGAACTCGTACTGCTTGGCGTACGCGCGAAGCGCTTCGGCCGAGAACCCCGCCTCGCGGTGCCCAAGGTTCAGGGCATCGTAGCCCATGGTCCGGTAGCCCTTCAGTAGGTAATCCCACTCCAGCGTTTCCCACTCGCGCCGGCCGGCGGTCACGTTGCCCGCGTCAACCAGCAGCCGGTTGCGCGCGGGATTCAGCGCCAGGTACTGCGCGCGTCGGCCGATGCCGCCTTCTTTGCCCGTGTCGCAATCGCAAGGGTGCAGGTGCCCCTGGGTATCGCACGTGTAGAATACCGAAAGCGTCACGGGTGCGCGCGTCGCGCCCGCCGCGGGCCGCTCCGCCCGCCTGCCTCCGCAACCACCGCACAGCAGGGCCCCGGCCAGGCACGCAACCCGCGCCGTGCCGCGCAACCACCGCGCCCGCGGATGGCCGGCCATTAGCATGATGGCGAGATGAGAGAGAACGTGGAGGCAATGGATACTCGTCAACCGTTCTCGTCGCCGTTCTCGTCCACCGGAAAGAGGAAGAACCGGTTGACGAGAACGGCGACGAGAACGGTTGACGAGTGTGCAGGCTCGAATCACGTCGTACCCCCGGTCCTCATCGGCCTGCCCTTCATGCCTCTCTGCTCCGCCCTTTGTCGCAAGCTTGAATGAGACTGGATATTGAGTATTGGACATTGAATTCTCAGTGCATCAACGAGTAGATGAAGAGGTTCAGGTTGACTTCCTTGCTGTTCTGAATCTCGTTCCCGCCGCAACAACAACAGCCCGATACGCTCGCCGTGTCGTTGAGTCCCTCGGGGGTGTAGACGAGCACCATGCGCCCGTTCGCTTCCATGCCCTTGAGCAGCGTCGTCCCGCCCTTGCGCAGGACGACGGACGGAATGCTGTGGTAGGCTCGAAACATCGGATGGCTCATGGGGATGTCCTTGAGTTCGACGTCGGGAAACGTCTGCTTGAACTCCGTCAGAAAACACCTCGCCCACTCTTTCGAGGAACACCCCGCCGAGGCGAGCAGAAACCCGCCGCCTTCGAGATACGCCTTCATTTGCTGCCGCTCCTGCGCGCTCAGCGTGAAAGCACCCTCGCCGGTCATGATCGCGAAGGGATACTCGAACACGGTCGCGTCGGCCAGCGGCACGGACGTGAATGTTTCCTCGGCCTCGACATAGGTTTCCCCGGCCGCAATCGCCAAGAACTTCGAGCTGAAGCACACCGCGCCCTTCGTTCCGCCGTACACCCACGTCGCGCAAGCCAGCGGGCCGTCGCGCGGATCGGCCGGCGCCGCCGCCCGGACCGGCGGGTCCGCGGGCTTCGCATGCGCGCACGCCAGCCACACCCAGAGCGCGCCCGCCGCACCCAGCCCAAGACATCTCGTTCTCATGGTTGCTCCGCCATCCGGGTAAAATACTCGATGATCAACGCGCGATACTCGTCCAGAATATGCTCTCCGCCCGGCAATTCAAGCTTCATCTCCGATTTCTCCATGCCGCGGCGCACCTCGACCGCCGGCGCCGCGCCCGAAACGAACGCGGTCGGCTGCGCGCGGCCGCCCCCGCCGCCCCCCGGCGCCGGCGACTCGGCGAACATGTCGGCGAGCGTGTCCGATCCGCCATAGAGCCCGAACGGCGACTGGATCGAGCCGCCGACC
>JAQBFL010000444.1:0-5415 GCA_032123415.1 bacterium
TGCTGTCCGCGTGTTGCGCAGCCTCTCCCTGCATGATGGAAACGTGTACGCCGCAGAGAACCTCCGGGATCTTCAGGCGCCGGAAATGGTCGGCCAAGCGGTATGCCGCGTTGGCGTTGCCGGTGATCACGCTGATGCCCACGAGATCGGCCGGCCGATCCAGGGGGATGCGGTCGACGCTGCCGTCCACCAGCGTCCACTTGATGTCGGGGTCCTGATCGGCCAGCGCGGCGAGCGTGGTCAGGGTCAGCGGCGCTTCGCGCATGGACCGCACGTGCGAGCCCACCCGGAGCTTGTGCATGTGCGCATCGGGCATGATCAGCGTGATGTTCATGATCTCTCAGGGCTCGCGAGACGGCTTGGACGCGTGCCTTTCGGACAGTCCGAAGGCCAACGAAGGCAACAGTAGCATCAGCGTCATGCCCGAGGCAAATACCCACGCGAAGGTCGGCAGGGTGTGGTGCGCGAGGACGATCATTTCCCTCCACGCCAGCATGACCGCCAGGGCATAGGTCAGCCCCAGGAGCCCGAAACAAGAGGGCGCGTAGCGGGCCGCGATTTCTTCAGGCGACGCGCCGGGCCGCGCGAGGACGCCCCCGATTTGAACGAGACCGGCGCGAAGCGTCTGCAGGTCGTTCAGCCACATCACGTAGCCGTGCAGGGCGGCGGCGCAGAGCACCACGGACACGGTGTGCGCGCACCCCGGCGCCTCGCCGGGCCGCAGGCCTCCAAACGCGATGAACAGCAGCAGGCTCATGTTGGATGCGTAGATGAAGCCATGATGGACAAGGATGTTCCCCCAGCGCAGGGGGCCTGTAAACCGCCATTTGCCCAGGACATTCGCCGCAATGCCGGGCGCCAGGTATCCGTAGACGAGCGGCAGGAGCATGACGCAGGAGGTGAACCAGGCGTTGCCGGTCTTGTGCAGCCACAAGCGCCACATGACGGCAAACAGGGGCAGCGGCAGGACATAGAGTCTGAAGATCGCGCAGGCCCTGTTCGCTCCCGTCGTCATCATGCGCGTGCCCCCGTGTGCCGGTCATGCGTGTTCCAGAACAGGTACGTGCGGGAGGGGCTGGCGTCCGACTCTGCCAGCAACGCGGCCATGGCCTTCCCCGTGAAGACGGCCTCCAAGGGCAAACCGCAGTCCGCGGCCCTTTTCACGGAGGCCTGCGCGGCCGTGGGCACGTCCCGGTAACCCATTCCCAGGAAGCGGTCGTCGATTCGTTCCAGTCTGTCCATGCTGGGGCGGTACAGCGCGTCGCGCGCATCGAGCGTGTCCAGCGTTTGGCGGACCAGTCTGCTCAAGGGACGGAGACCGGCGATCACGCGCTCCGCGGTTTGGACGGCCACGACCTTCGCCGGAGACGACGCCATGGCCAGGCCGATCAGCAGTCCCGCCACCGTGCCGCCCGTGGCATGGGCCACAAAGATCCTGTTCGGCTCGGGTGTCAGACCTTCCTTGACCTGCCGACACAATTCGAGCGCGGCCCGCACGTACCCCAACGTGGTCAGGGCCGTCGAAGCACCGAGGGGCACGAGGTAGCTGTCCCGCCGTAGTCGCAGGATGTGCGCGAGGGCGAGCACCTGGATCATGTGCCGCCGCCGCGTCACCGAGACACCCGCATCGGCGAGTCGGCGCGGCCCGGCCTGCGCTTCCGCATCTTCGCGGCAGGGGAAAACGACGGCGTTCACGGCGAAGCCGCAGCGACGTCCGTGGAGCGCGCTCGCCATCACCGTGTGCGACCCGGTGTCGCCATGGACGATCAGGCGGGTTCGGCCCTTGCGTCGGGCATCCGCGAACAGGTACTCGAGCTTCCTGACTTTGTTTCCGCCATAGAGGTCCGAACACGCCCCGTCGTCCTTGACCCAGACGCATCGGCCGCGGCCGAGGGCGATTTCGTGGACAGGTGTGGGAAACCTGCCCAGCGAGACACGCGCGAAACGGTCCAGTGAGGTTTCTGCAGTCGGCATGTTGTTCAGCATGCACGAGACGTTCCGTGCATGAAAGCGAAATGCGCCGGGCAGGTAATGCGTCAGTCACAGGGTGGGGCTCCCCGCCGGTCTACCCTGAGCTAGCCGAAGGGTTTACCCGGCAGGAGCCTGAATTCCCGGAGACTCCTGTTCGACTCCCCGTTCCTCAAGCCACGGCGCGCTTCGGCTCGACGGCCAGTCTGAGCCCCAGCGAATCGAGCAAGGCCTTCAGGCTGGAAAGCTGTGGATTTCCTTCCTCCGACAGAATGCGGTACATGTTCTCTCGATTGAGGGTTGTCTCACGCGCCAAGCGCGTGAGGCCCCGAGCCTTCGCAACGTCGCGAAGCGCCATAAGGAAAACATCCTGTGCTCCGTCTTCGAGCGCAGCGTTCAGGTAGGCCGCTGCCTCCGCGGGATCGCACAGATCCTCATGCAGGCCGGCATCGTAGCTCACGGACGGTTTTGTCATCATGGCCTCCGCTGGTAGTCCAGCCAATACTCCTTCGCCGTTTCGATATCACGGTTCTGCGATGATTTGTCTCCACCGCACAGAAGCAACACGACTGTGCTTTCCGCACGTGCAAAATAGACGCGATAGCCGGGGCCGTAGGAAACCCGCAGTTCAGAGACTCCCCCGCCCACCGCCTTCGCGTCCCCAAAGTTGCCGAGTCGCACCCGGTTCAATCGTACACGAATCTTCGCACGAGCACTGACATCGCGCAGAGCGCCAAGCCATTTGCGGAACGGGTTCTTACCGTCTGGCGTCACGTACTCCCTTAATTCCTGTGGCTCAGCAACCATCGGGGGTACTGTAGCGTATGCGCTACACGTGCGCAACATCATTCCCATTTCATCATGCTGATCTCGTGTCGAACGTTGCCGTTCAGGGTTTCCGAGCTTGCGAGGCACTCTGCGAGGTGTTGTGTGCGCCCAGCATGGGCGCGTTGTGCCGTCGCTTGACGGTGGGGCACGGTGCGCGTATTGTCCAAGGCGCAATCACGATGAAGAAGCGCCCGACCATGAGACGAGGACCGCAGTCCGGAGCGGAGAGCATCCTGGAGAGCATTTCGGATGGCGTGTTTACCGTGGACTCGGACTGGCGCGTGACTTCGTTCAACCGCGCGGCGGAGACCATCACCGGCGTTCGCCGGCGGGATGCCATCGGCAAAATGTGTTCCGACGTGTTCCGCGCGAGTATGTGCGAGGCCGATTGCGCGCTGCGCCACACGGTCAAGACCGGCAAACCGATCATCAACCAGTCGGCGTTTATCGTGAATGCCGACGGCCGCCGCATTCCCATTTCCGTATCCACCGCCATCTTGCGCGATGAGCGCGGACGAATCAGCGGCGGCGCGGAAACTTTCCGGGACCTCAGCCTCGTCGAGGAACTGCGCAAGGAACTCGAGGGCCGCTTCCAGGTGGGCGACCTGGTCAGCCGCAGCGCCGCGATGCGCCGGATTTTCGATCTCCTGCCGCAGGTCGCGCCCAGCGAGGCCAACGTGTTGATCCATGGCGAGACCGGCACGGGCAAGGAGCTCCTGGCCCGCGCCATCCACAATCTTAGTCCGAGAAAGAACGGTCCGTTCATGCCGGTCAACTGCGGTGCGTTGCCCGACACGCTGCTGGAATCCGAGCTGTTCGGGTATGTGAAGGGGGCGTTTACCGGGGCCGGGAAGGACAAACCCGGCCGCTTCGCGCTGGCCGAGGGCGGCACGGTGTTCCTGGACGAGATCGGCGATATCAGCCCCGCCATGCAGGTGCGTTTGCTGCGCGTGCTCCAGGAACGAACCTACGAACCGCTCGGCGGAACGCAAACGAAGCGCGCGAATGTGCGCGTCATCGCGGCCACCCACCGGGACCTTGCCGCGCTGATCCGCAAGGGGCTGTTTCGCGAGGATCTTTTTTACCGTCTGAACGTGGTGAAGTTAGACCTTCCCCCGCTCCGCAAACGCATGGAGGACGTCCCCCTGCTGGTCGAGTACTTCGTCGCGCGATTTAACCGGCGGCAGGGCAAGTCGGTGGCCGGCGTATCCCCGGACGTTATGGCGTTGCTCATGGCGCACGACTATCCTGGCAACGTGCGGGAGTTGGAGAACGTGATCGAGCGGGCCTTTGTCCTGTGCGCCGCGGGCCGCATCGAGCGGAGTTGCCTTCCGCCCGAGTTGACCGGCCAGCCGCCCGCGCCGCCCGCGCGCGTGGGCGACTCCATGGCCGAGCAGACGCGCGCCGCCGAGGCGCAGGCCATCCGCGCGGCCCTGGAGCGCTGCGGATTCAACCGCCTGGCCGCCGCGCGCGAACTCGGCCTGCACAAGAGCACGCTCTTCCGCAAGGTCAAGTCCCTGGGGATCGCGTTGCCGGAGAGGGACGGGCGGGCGGCGAGACGCACGGACCGGGTGTGATCTTGTTCTGATGGCGTTGCCGATAGTAGCTCCAGAGCGACTGTAGTTGGTTCGTAGAGTTGCGTCAATGCGACTATCCTGCCGGTGGCGCATCACGGTGTGTCTTTTGCAAGCCATTACCGGCTAGCAGCTTACGTCCACTCGACGTCGTCCTTCCGCGTCTGGCACGCCTTCTGCGTTACCCATTGCGGAGTCTATGACCTATGAAACTAGCCCTGGCCATGTGGAACGGAAGAATCTCGCCGGTGTTCGATGTCGCCCGGCAGGTTCTGGTTGTCGATGTCGAAGACGGTCGAGCGGTCGCCAGGCGCGAGGAGACGCTGCCCGGTACGGACCCGCAGGCCCAGGCTGCACGCCTGACGGCCCTGGCGCCGCAGACGTTGATCTGCGGAGCGATTTCCCATCCGATGTCCGCCATGTTGGCGGCCCAGGGCGTTCAAGTCATCCCCTTCACGGCCGGTCCGGTCGAGGACGTGCTGGCCGCGTGGCTGGCCGGGAGTCTGCCGAACCCGGATTTGAGCATGCCGGGTTGCTGCGGCCGCAGACGCTGTCGTGGCAGAGTTGCCCGTGGTCGGGGCGGCCGAGGATGTGGGCGGGGAACCGCGGGATGGCCGGAGTCAAATGCACAAGCAAAGGAGTAACCATCGATGAAGATCGCGATCACAGCAACGGGCAAAGAGATGTCGAGCGACGTGGATCCGCGGTTCGGACGCGCCAAGTATTTCATCGTCGTGGACACGGAGTCGAACGAGTCGACGGCCCACGACAACGCGCAGAACTTCAATGCCGCGCAGGGCGCGGGCATCCAATCGGGCGAGACGGTGGTGCGACTCGGAGCGGCGGCGGTGATCACCGGCAATGTGGGCCCGAAGGCGTTTCGGGTTCTGATTGCGGCCGGGATCAAGACGCATCTGTGCGATCGGATGTCTGTCACGGACGCCGTCGCCAAGTTCAAGGTGGGCGAGCTGACGGAGGCCACGGCGGCCAACGTCGAGGGGCATTGGTAAGAACGAACGGGGCCGAATGACGAGAATCGCGATTG
>JAQBFL010000445.1:0-12452 GCA_032123415.1 bacterium
CGCGCCGGCCGAGAGCGCGTCGATCGTGTCCGGCGGCTAACCATCAGTGATAGGTGTGACGGGGCTTTCTACATCTCCAACATCGAGCGAAACACGTCGGGCGTGGCGACGGCCTACGACTTCACCTGGAATGGCCAGACGTACAGCTCTCCGTGATCGGCCCACGCGCCGGGTGGTGACGACACGTCAGGCACATGCGACAAGCGCCGGGTTTCCGCGGGCCGCGGAAGCGCCCGGAATGGTTGATGGATGCGATGGGCCGTCGGCGGGGGTTCCATGAACTTGTCAACTCAGATTCTGGCGTTTCTGGCGGAGACGGACGAGCGCGTGCAGGTTGTTCTCGCGCCCGGGGCGCCGCCCGTGGCCCGTCGCGGCGGCGAGATGCAGGTGGTTTCAAGCGCCATCCTCGGCCCGATGGACATCCGCGAGACGCTGGCCACCTTTCTGTCGCACTCGCGCACGAACCAACCCGTCGCGGTCCAGGGCTCCTTCTCCTTCGGCATGGCCAAGATGGGGCGTTTCCGGGTGCACTACTTCACGCAGCGCGGCAGCAGCGTGGTCAGTATCCATCGCATCTCGTTTGCTGTCCCGGATCTTCAGTCCATCCTGGCCCCTGGGATGCAGCCTTCGTTTCTGGATGACCTCGTCGAGTTGGGCGGCGGGGGATTGGTCTTGCTGGCCGGCGCGTCCCGGATGCGCAATTTGGTGGCCGTGATCGATGCGGCGGACGGCGGCGCGCTGGTGGTGCTGTCCGTTGTGGCTTTCGGCAAGGAGTTGCTGAAGGCGGATCTGCAGAGCCGTTTGGGAGAGCTTTTCGGCAATTTTTGTGGGCTGCTGCGTCGCGTTGTGTGGGTCGATGCCGCCGGCGACGGCGGCATCGGGCTGGACTGCGTGGAGACTCTCTAGCGGCGCGGAATCGAGGTTTGGGCATGGCACAGGGCGTTCGAACGATACGGTGGGCCGGGAAAAGGCTTCCCGCCGAGCTGGAACGATTTCTCAACCGGCCGGCCTTCAGCGAGAAGGCCGAAGCGGTGGCCACCCGTGTGCTGGAGGAGGTTCGGCGCGGAGGCGACCGGGCCGTGGCCTCCTGCGCGGCGCGCTTCGACGGCGTGAAACTTCCGGCAAACGCGCTGCGGGTCCCGGCCGCGGATATGGCCGCGGCCGCGCGGACCGTCTCCCCGTCCTTCCGGCGTGCCGTGCGCGAGGTTGAACGCCGCGTGGCGGCCTTCGCGCGCGCGGGGATGAAGCGATCTTGGAGCATGCCGACCGCTGACGGCGGCCGGCTGGGCGAGATGTTTACGCCGCTGGACCGGGTGGGCGTCTACATTCCCGGCGGGGCGGCGCCGTTGGCCTCCACGGTGCTGATGACCGTCGTGCTCGCGCGCGTGGCGGGCGTCAAGGAGATCGTGGCCTGCACGCCGTGCGGACGGGGCGGGGCAGTGGATCCGCATGTCCTGTACGCTCTGCAACAGGCCGGCGCCACGGAGGTTTTCCGGGTGGGCGGCATTCAGGCCATCGGCATGATGGCCTTTGGAACGGCGGCGTGCCGTAAGGTGCGCAAAATCGTGGGCCCCGGCGGGGCCTACGTCACCGCGGCCAAACGCCAGGTCTACGGACACGTCGCGCTCGACCTGGTGGCCGGGCCGAGCGAAATCGCCGTGCTGGCGGACGATACGGCCGACGCGGCGTTCGTCGCGGCGGACTTGCTCTCCCAGGCGGAGCATGGCACCGGCGACGAGAAAGCGCTGCTGGTGACCGACAGCGCGGCGCTGGCGGCGGCCGTGCGCGCGGAGCTTTCGCGCCAGGCCGCCACGCTTTCGCGGCGGGCGGCGGTGGAGACTGTCATGGCCGCGGGCATGCTGATCGTGGTCGTCCCGGACCTGTCCGTGGGCATGACGCTGTGCAACCGCTTCGCCCCCGAACATTTCGAGATTATGACGCGGCGGCCGAATCTCCGCCTCAAGGACGTGCGCGCGGCGGGCGCGGCGTTTCTCGGCCCCTGGACGCCGGAGGCGGCGGGCGATTTTGTGGCCGGGCCCAGCCACGTGCTGCCCACGGGTGGCGCGGCGGCGATGTTCTCGGGGCTTACGGTCGATGACTTCCTGCGGCGCACCAGCGTGGTGGCTTTCACGAAGCGCGATCTCGAACGGGCGCTGCCGATGATCCGTGCCTTCGCGGAGGTGGAGGGACTCGACGGGCACGGGCGATCGGCCGCCATGCGGTTCGAAGGGGCGTCCCGCCGATGAGCAGCAAGGGTCGCGTGCGGGAACGTGTCGAACGTCTGTCGGCCTATGTGCCGGGCGAGCAGCCGTCGTCGTCGGA
This sequence comes from bacterium, assembly GCA_032123415.1. Lineage (GTDB taxonomy): Bacteria > Verrucomicrobiota > Kiritimatiellia > UBA8416 > JADHWI01 > JAQBFL01. The sequence goes on from JAQBFL010000445.1 coordinate 2,323, forward strand.
CGTCGTCAAGCTCAACACGAACGAGAATCCCTATCCGCCGTCGCCCGCCGTGGCGCGCGCGTTGCGCGAGTTGGATGTGGAGGCGCTGCGCCGCTACCCCGATCCGGCCTGCGGGAAGCTGTGTCGGCGACTTGCCGAATTGCATGGCTGCGCGCCGGAAAACGTGTTTGTGGCGAACGGATCGGACGAGGTGCTGGCGCTGGCCACGCGCGCGTTCGTCGAGGATGACGGAACGATCGGCTTCTTTCACCCCTCGTATTCCCTGTACCCCGTGCTGGCCGCGATCCGCGGCGTCGCGGGGCGGCCGGTCGAGCTGGGGCCGGCGTTCGAGTGGCGCGATCCGCCGGGGGGCGATGCGTTGTTCTTCCTGGCGAATCCCAACGCGCCGACCGGCATGCTCCACGACCGGCGCACGGTGGAGACCTTCTGCCGGGCGCACGGGGGCGTGGTGATCGTGGACGAGGCGTACGTGGATTTCGCGGAGGCGGACTGCATGGACCTGGCGCTGGGCCTGGAGAACGTGCTCGTGGCGCGCACGTTGTCCAAGTCCTACTCGCTGGCCGGGCTGCGGCTCGGCTACGCCGTGGGCCACGCGCGCCTGATCGAGGCGCTGCTCAAGGTCAAGGATTCCTACAACGTCGGCGCTCCGGCGCAGGCGCTGGGCCTGGCCGCGCTTTCGGATCTCGGGCACATGCGGCGCAACGCGGAGCGGATCAAGACGTCGCGGCGCGCGTTGTCGGATGCGTTGGCGCGGCGAGGCTGGACGGTGTGCCCGTCCGAGACCAATTTTGTCTGGGCCGGGCCGGCGGCCCTGCCCGCGCGGGCGCTCTTCGAGCGGTTGCGGGAGCGGGGGATTTTCGTGCGACATTTCCCGGGCGAGCGGACCGGGGCGTTCCTGCGCATCAGCGTCGGGACGGACGGCGACGTGGGGCGGCTGCTGGCAGCCGTCAACGAGATCGAAAGCGAGGCGAAGCCATGAATGCGAGGCGTGCGACGGAGAAGCGCAAGACGCGGGAGACCGATATCGAAATCGATCTCTCGATCGACGGGAGCGGCGCGTGCCGGATCGATACGGGGCTGCCGTTTCTGAATCACATGCTGGAGCTGCTGGGGCGGCACGGTCTGATGGACCTGGCCGTGCACGCGCGCGGCGACCTGGAGGTGGACTACCACCACACGGTCGAGGACATCGGGCTGGTGCTGGGCGCCGCGCTGGACAAGGCGCTCGGCGCGCGGCAGGGCATTGTGCGCTACGGGTCGGCCTATGTGCCGATGGACGAGGCGCTGGCGCTGGTGGTCGTCGACCTGGGCGGTCGGCCCTACCTGGCCATGGAGATGGTCTGCCGCAAGAAAAAGCTCATGGAGTTCGAGCTGCACCTGCTGCACGAGTTTCTGCAGGCGTTCAGCGTGCAGGCGCGGCTGAACCTGCATGTGCGGCAGATGACGGGGCAGGAGGCGCACCATGCCTACGAGGCGGTGTTCAAGGCGCTGGGCCGGGCGTTGCGCGCGGCGTGCGCCGTAGACCCGCGCGAGCGCGGCGTGCCCTCGAGCAAGGGGCGGATATGAATCGCAGACTGGAGAAGCGGACCATGTCGAATGAAGTGAAAACAACGCGGCTGCCGAACGGGGTGCGGGTGGTGACGTCCGCGATGCCTCACGTGCAGAGCGTGACGCTGGGAATCTGGATCGGCGTCGGCGCGCGCCACGAGCCTGGGGCGCAGAGCGGCGTGAGCCATTTTCTGGAGCACCTTTTGTTCAAGGGCACGAAGCGGCGTTCGTCGCGGGCCATCTCGCAGGCCATCGAGGGGCGCGGGGGGTATCTGAACGCGTTCACGCAGGAGGAGAGCACCTGCTACTACGCGCGCGTGCCGTTCGACCACATGCGACAGGCGATGGACGTATTGGTCGACATGTTTCTCAACGCCCGGTTCGACCGGGCCGATATCGACAAGGAGCGCGGCGTGATCGTCGAGGAGATCATGATGTACCGCGATCAGCCGCAGCACCGCGTCTACGACCTGCTCGCCGAGTCGCTGTGGAAGGAGCACGCCCTCGGGCGGCCGATCGTCGGCACGCCGGAGACGCTGGGCTCGCTCTCGCGCCGGGACATCGTGGGCTACCGTGACGCGCGGTACCGCGGCGGCTCGACGGTGTTTGCGCTGGCCGGCTGCATCGAGCACGAGGCGTGCGTCGAGCTGGTCTCCGGTTTTCTGGGAAGGCACGACCGGGGCGCGCGCCTGCGCGCGACGGCCGTGACGCCGCGCGTGGGGCAGTCTCGCACCGCGTTCGAGGGGCGAGAGATCGAGCAGACGCACGTCGCCCTCGGCATCCGCATGTTCGGACGGTCGGACGAGCGGCGCTACGCGCTGCGGCTCCTGAACGTGGTGCTCGGCGAGAACATGAGCTCGCGGCTGTTCCAGATCGTGCGCGAGAAACACGGGCTGGCGTACTCGATCAGCAGCTCCTGCCAGTTGCACGACGAGACGGGCGCGCTGATCGTCAGCGCCGGGCTGGACAAGGCACAGCTCGTCAAGACGCTCGGATTGATCTCGCGCGAGTTGCTGCGCCTCAAGCAGGATCCGATCGGCGGCGTGGAGCTCAAACGCGCGCGCGAGTACGTCATCGGCCAACTCCGGCTGGGGCTGGAGAGCACGAGCAACCGGATGATGTGGATCGGGGACCACATTCTGTCTCACGGACGGGTGATTCCGCCCGAGGAGACGATCCGCGAAGTCACGCGCGTGACGGCCGACGACATCAGGAAGTTGGCGCGGGCCGTGTTGAGGCCGGGCCACACAAGCCTGGCCGTTGTATCCCCGGCCCTGGACGGCACGGTTCGCCGCGAGGCCGCCAGGGCGGCGCTTGCGTTCTGAACGTCGAGCATCGAACGACGAATTGAAGAGCGCTTGCCCCTTGGGCTCCAAATCTTCAATGACTCCGGTATTCCATGGGCTGACCGTCGAATCCGCCGCCGAGCCGTCCTCGGAGGCGCCCGATACGCGGCCGGCGCGGCGCGCTATGCGGCGGCCCCTGCCGGCCGTGTTCGCGGCATTTGCTGTCGGCGTCTGGTGGGGGTTGCGCGTGCCGGACGCTCCAGGTGCGGCGCTGGCCGGCGCTTCCGTGGCGCTGGCGCTGTTCGCGGTGCTGCACGCCGCCGCCCTTCGGGGCTGCGTTGGCGTGAAGAGGTGGGCGCGCCTGGCGGCGCTGTTCCTGGCTATCTGCGCCTCGGGCCGGGCGGTCGCGGTCTGCTCCGACGCCGGCCGGGTGATGGCGTGGCACGCCGCGCGGGCGGAAGGCCTCCGCGGGAGGGTGGTGCTGACGGGAATGGCGATCGAGACGCCCCGGCTCGATCCGCGCACGAAAACGGTGCGCGTTTTCACGTTGCGGACCGCACGCATCGCGTTCGATGCGCACGGGGAGGTCTTGGACGTGCGCATTCCGGTGCGGGTCCGTTGCCGGGGTTATCGCACGGAACCTCCTTTTCGAGCGGGGGACAGGCTGTCGGTTGCGGGGCGTCTGAAGTGCAGCGCCCGCGGCGTCTTCAACCCGCTCGCGTTGACTCTGGAATGCGGCGCGCGGAGTGTCGAACTTGGGGAGATCTCGCCCTCCGGCGGGTGGCTGCGGCGCCTGGAGGGTTGGCGCGATGCGCTGGCCGGCCGCCTCGCGGACGGCATCGAGAGCCACGCGCTCGTGGTCGGCGTGCTGCGCACGCTGATGCTCGGGTACCGGGACGGCATCGATGGCGAAACGCGCGATGTGTTCGTGCGAACGGGGACGCTCCATGTCTTCGCGATTTCCGGTTTGCACGTGGGCATGGTGGCCCTGCTCTTGACCACGGCGTTCGGGATTCTCGGCGTCTCGCGCGTGCATTGGGCGGCCGGTGTGATTCCGCTGCTCTGTATCTACACGCTGATGACCGGGGCCCGGCCGAGTGCCGTGAGAGCCTGCATCATGGCCAGTGCCTACTTCGCGGGGCCGATGCTCGGCCGCCGGGCCGACACCCTGTCCGCGCTGGCCGCCGCGGGGCTTGCCATCCTGGCCTGGTCGCCGGCGGAGCTGCTGGGCGTGGGTTTCATTCTTTCGTTCTCGGTCGTGGCGGGGCTCATCGTGCTCTATCCGCCGATCGAGCGGTGTCTGGCGCGCGGGGCGAGCCGCGTGGCCGCGGCGGCGGGGTGGGGGGGCGCCCGGGCGGACGGCCTTGTTCCGGCGCCGGTCGGCCGTGCAGCGTTCTGGCGGAGGTTGGCGCGGGGCCTCGGCGACCGGGCGCTGGCGACGGCGGGCCTCTCGTTGTGCGCGTGGCTCGTGACGCTGCCGCTCAACGCTTACTATTTCGGGACGTTCGTGCCCGTGGCGCTGATCGGCAACCTCGTCGTGGTGCCACTGACTTTTCTTGTCGTGCTCACGGGGTGTCTGAGTATGGTCAGCGGCTGTCTGTTCGTTTCCGTATCCCAGGTGTTCAACCACACCAATCTGGCGCTGGTGTCCGCGATGCTGTCGGCGACCGGGTTTCTGGCCGACGTGCCGGGGGGCTGCGTGACGGTGGACCGACTGCCGGGTTGGGCGGTATGGGCGGCTTTCGGCGGCATGGCGCTGGTGGCGGCATGGGGGCGGCGGACCTGGTCCGAGCGCGGGCCGGAGTCGGACCGCTTCAAACGAGGGTGACGCGGGCCGCGAGGCGCCCGGATCAGCCGCCGCAGCAACTGCCCTCGGATGCGCAGGAAGACCCGGAGGACTGGCACGAGCCGCAGCGGGCCGCTGTCTTGCGGAACGACGCCGAAGGCACCGCGAAGGACGATAGCGCCTTGACGGGCTTGCCCTTGCGGCACGCCGGACACGCGGCGGGCGCATCGGCCGCGGTCCTGATCAGCACTTCGAACTCATGGCCGCACGACCGGCATAGGTATTCGTAAATCGGCATAGCATCCTTTCCGCACTATTTGCCGACCATCATACCATGGATCGGCTCGCGGGGCAACCGCCGCGTGACGCCTCCTCGGGGCGGACATTCTCACGTCGAACATTCTCAGGCTCCGGAGCGGCTGCGCTTCCGCAGCCGGATACCGGCGCGGGAAGCCGCGCCGCTCCATGCGCCTGGAACGGACAAAAGGATTGAGGAGTTGGATGCCTTTGCCCTGAGCGCGTCGTGGCGGACGTCATCCGCCCCCCTGCGAAACGAAGCATCGCGCGTTGCGGAACATCTGGGCCCAGGGGCCTTCCTCGCCGTCGAAGACGCCGGCTGGGCGGTACGACATCTGGACGGAACGGAAGCCGCGTTCGGGGTGGGGCATCATGATCGTGGCGCGTCCGTCTCGAGATGTGAAAGCCGTCAGGCCTCCGGCCGAGCCGTTGGGGTTGTGTGGATAGCGTTTCGCGGGTGCTCCGCGGTTGTCGACGTAGCGCATGACGACCAGGCCGGCGTCCAGCGCCGTCGCGATCGAGCCGCCGGTCGAGTCGTCTGCCCGTCCCTCGCCATGCGCCACGGCGATGGGCAGTCGGGCGCCTTCCATGCCCCGCAGCAGCACAGAAGGGGACGGCATGACCTCGACGGTCACGAAGCGGGCCTCGAACTGCTCCGAGCGGTTCCGCGCGAACGCGGGCCAGTGCGCCGCGCCGGGGACGATCGACCGCAACTGGGACATCATCTGGCAACCGTTGCAGACGCCGAGTGAAAATGTGTCGGGTCGCTCGAAGAAGCGTTGGAACATCTCGCGCAGCCGGTCGTTGAAGAGAATTGACTTGGCCCATCCCGAACCGGCGCCCAGCACGTCGCCGTATGAGAACCCGCCACAGGCGACCAGCCCGGCGAAGTCGTCGAGGAGGACGCGCGCCGCAAGCAGATCGGTCATGTGCACGTCCACGCACTCGAAGCCCGCGGCATGGAAGGCGGCGGCCATCTCGACATGGCCGTTGATCCCCTGTTCCCTGAGTATCGCCATGCGCGGCCTGGGGCCGTTCAGGGTGGGCAGGGGCCGCGCCAGGTCGAACGGCACATGGGGCGAGATGCCCGGGTCGCCCTCGTCGCGCGCGGCCTCGAACTCCTCGCGGGCGCACTCGGGGTTGTCCCGCAAGGCCTGCATGCGGCAGGTGAGTTCGGACCACATGGCGTTGAGCGCGGACACGCGCTCCTCGAACAACGTCTCCGGACCGCGGCGCAGGCTCAACAGCGGTTGCGGCGTGGTGACGCCCAGCCGCACGACGCCGTCGCGCAGACCCGCCGCCTCGAACACGCCGATGACGCGGGGGCCGTCCGCGGCCGGAACTTCGATGACGGCGCCGAGTTCTTCGGCGAAGAGGAAGGCCAGCGGATCGACGCCGGCGGGCAGCTCGATGCGGCAGCCGCGCCGTCCGCCGATCGCCATCTCGGCGAGTGTCGCGAACAGCCCGCCGTCCGACCGGTCGTGGTACGCCAGCAGGTCTCCGTTGGCGACGAGGGCCTGAATCGCACCGAAGAAGGCGACGAGATCGTCCGGCTCGTCCAGGTCGGGGCCCTCGCAGCCAACCTGGTTGAACGCTTGTGCCAGGGCGGAGCCGCCCAGGCGGCGCCGGCCGCGGCCGAGATCGATCAGCAGGAGGGCGCTTCCGGCGCGCTTGAAGTCGGGGGTGACGGTCCTGCGCACGTCGAGCACCGGCGCGAAGGCGCTGACGACCAGGCTCAGCGGCGCGGTTATCTTCTGATCGGTTCCGGCGGCTGTCGTCCAGACCGTACGCATGGACAGCGAGTCCTTGCCCACGGGAATCGAGACGCCCAACCGTGGGCACAGTTCCATGCCGACCGCGCGGACGGTTTCGTAGAGCGCGGCGTCCTCGCCCGGTTCGCCGCAGGCGCACATCCAGTTGGCGGAGAGTTTGACGCGGCCCAGCGCGCCGATGTCGGCGGCCGCGATGTTGGTCAGCGCCTCGCCAACCGCCATGCGCCCCGACGCGGGGCCGGAAATCAGCGCCACGTTGGTGCGCTCGCCCATGGCCATGGCCTCGCCGGTGAAGGCGTTGAAGCCGGTCGTGGTAACGGCGACGTCGGCAATAGGCGTCTGGTGGGGGCCGACCATCTGGTCGCGCGCCACGAGTCCCGTGACGGAGCGGTCCGCGATGGTGATGAGGAATGTCTTGTTGGCCACGGCCGGCAGGCGCAGAACGCGGGCCACGGCCTCGGCGATCGTGACGCCGGCAAGTTCGATAGCCGGCGCCGGGCTCCGTTCGGATCGCACGTCGCGCAACATGCGCGGGGGGCGGCCCAGGATTGTGTCGAGCGGGATGTCGATCGGGCGATTGTCGAAATGAGTGTCTTCCAGCGTCAGGCGTCCATCGCCCGTGGCGACTCCGATCGCCGCCGCGGGGCACCGCTCGCGGGCGCAAAGGGCCATGAACAGCGCAAGGTCCTGTGTGCGCACGGCCAGGACGTAGCGCTCCTGGGCCTCGCAACACCAGATCTCCATCGGGCTCATCGACGTGTCTTCGTTCTGGATCTTGCGCAGTTCGAAGCGCCCGCCGGTGTCTGACACCAGCTCGGGGCAGCCGTTGGAAAGGCCGCCCGCGCCGATGTCGTGGATGCTCAGGATGGGGTTGGTCTTGCCCATGGCGATGCAGGCGTCGATAACCTCCTGGCAGCGTCGTTCCATCTCGGCGTTGCCGCGCTGCACGGAGTTGAAGTCCAGCTCCGCATCGTTGCTGCCCGTGGCCATCGAGGATGCGGCGCCCCCTCCGAGACCGATGCGCAGCGCGGGGCCGCCGAGCTGAACGATGGCGGCGCCCGGCGGGATTGCCTTTTTGGACGCATGGACCCGCTTGATGTTGCCCATGCCGCCGGCGAGCATGATCGGCTTGTGGTAGCCGCGATAGCGTCCGGCGACATGGTCCTCGTAGGTCTTGAACAGCCCGCACAACTGCGGGCGGCCGAATTCGTTGCCGAACCCGGCGCCGCCGATGGGGCCCTCGATCATGATGCGCAGGGGCGTGGCCAGGCGGGATGGGAATTCCGCGAGATCGCGTTCCCACGGCATGGGCCAGTCCGGCACGCGCAGATTCGAGACCATGTAGCCGCTCAGCCCCGCCTTGCTGCGCCCGCCGATGCCCGTGGCGGCCTCGTCGCGAATCTCTCCGCCGACGCCGGTGGCGGCGCCGGGGTAGGGGGAGATCGCGGTGGGGTGGTTGTGCGTCTCGACCTTCAGCAGGATGTCGATGCGGCCTTTCGAAAAGGCGTACCGGTTCGAGCCGTCGCGGGTGACCTCGAACCAGGCGTCCTCGAAGCCTTCGATGACGCCCGAATTGTCCTTGTAGGCCACCAGCGTTCCCTGGGGGTGGCGCGCGTGCGTGTTGCGGATCATCCCGAAAAGCGTGTCGGGCATGGGGACGCCGTCGATCAGCCAGCGCGCGTTGAAGATCTTGTGGCGGCAATGCTCCGAGTTGACCTGGCCGAACATGACCAGCTCGACGTCCGTGGGATTGCGTCCGGAGGCGCGGGTGGCGTCGAGCAGATACGCCATCTCATCTTCGCTCAGCGCCAGGCCCATGGACCGGTTGGCCTCGCGCAACGCCTCGATGCCGCCCGCGAGCGCGTCGACCGTGACGAAAGGCGCCGGGGCGCGGTGCGCGAACATGTCCGAGACGTCCTCGTAGACGCCCTCGGTCATGCGGTCGTGCAGGCGGCCGAGCGCCGGCCGCAGGTCGGCCATGCCGAGGACGCGGCCGCCCGCGTCCAGGACGCGGTAGTGCACGCCGCGTTCGACGCGCCGGAGTGCCTCGAGGCCGCAGTTGCGGAAGATATCGGTTGCCTTCGAGGACCACGGCGAGATGGTGCCCTTGCGGGGGGTGACGAAGAATCCGTCGGCCGACGCTAAGGCGGCGGCGGCGGTTCCGAGCAGCGCGTGGACCTTGGCGCGAACCTCGGCGCCGGGCTCGTCCGCGCATTCCACGAAGAAGACGAACGACGCCTCGATGCGAGCGGCCTTGGGTCCTTCGGCGCACTCGTTGACGGCATCCGTCAAAGCGCGCAGGCGAAAATCGGCGAGCGCCGGCCCGCCTGAGAGCATCCAAGGTTTCATCTGGTGGAGTGTACCTGCGACCGCCTTGCCGGGTCAAGGAGGGGTTGAAACCCCTGATCCTCCCGGAACACCCCGCCCCGCTTGCCTGTGACCTTACAATCTTGCCGCTCGTCTTGCCGCTCGTCTTGCCGGGTGTCTTTCCGGGGTGACAAACGGTTGGATTGCCGGTAGATTGCTGTCCGTTGGCCGCAAGAACAGGTCGGGCGGCGAGGAGCGAAGGCCGGAAGGAGCACGACGTTGGCTAAGCAGCAGCAGAACGCGATCAGTCCCACGAGGGCCGAAGACTATCCCGAGTGGTATCAGCAAGTGATCAAGGCCGCCTCCATGGCCGAGAACAGCCCGGTCCGCGGGTGCATGGTCATCAGGCCGTGGGGCTATGCCGTGTGGGAGAATATCCGCAGTGTCCTGGACCGCATGTTTAAGGAGACGGGGCACGTCAACGCCTACTTCCCGATGTTCATCCCGCTGAGCTTCCTCGAAAAGGAAGCCGAACACGTCGAGGGGTTCGCCAAGGAATGCGCCGTGGTGACGCACCATCGCCTGGAGGCCGGTCCGGACGGCGGGCTCGTGCCGGCGGGCGAGTTGGACGAGCCCCTGGTGGTGCGGCCCACATCCGAGACGATCATCGGCGCCACCTATGCCAAGTGGGTGCAGAGTTACCGCGATCTTCCGATCCTGATCAACCAATGGGCGAATGTCGTGCGCTGGGAGTTGCGCACGCGCCTGTTCCTGCGCACCACCGAGTTCCTCTGGCAGGAGGGGCATACCGCTCACGAGACGCGCGAGGAAGCGTGGGAGGAGACGATGAAGATTCTGGAGGTCTATAGGACTTTCGCCCGCGACAGCATGGCCGTGCCGGTGATCGTCGGCGAGAAGACGGCCGGCGAGCGCTTCCCCGGCGCCGTGAACACGTTTTGCATCGAGGCCATGATGCAGGACCGCAAGGCCCTGCAGGCCGGCACGAGCCACTTCCTGGGGCAGAACTTCGCGAAGGCCTCCGGCATCCTTTTCCAGGGGCGGGACGGATCGCAGCAGCACGCCTGGACGACGTCGTGGGGCGTGTCGACGCGCCTGATCGGCGGCATGATCATG
>JAQBFL010000446.1:0-5133 GCA_032123415.1 bacterium
CCAGGATGGGGATGCGGGAAGAGTCTTCCTGATTCTGCTCCCGCACGGCGCCGCCAAGCACCACGGTCTGTCCGCTCTTGACCACCACCTTGGCCTCGATCTTGCGTTCTTTGTAGATCGTTGTACCCGCGAGACTATTGACGTCCGACACGGCATTCGGATTCGGTTCGCTCAACGTCTGCTCGACCTCGAGCATCACGAAGCGGTTGGCATTGATCCGCGGCTTGACCTTCAGATCCAGTCCCACGTCTTGTTTCGAGTAGTTCTGATAATCGCCCCCCTCCGTCGTCGAGCGCTGGGTCACGCTGTCCAGCACATAGATCTTCTCGGTCGACGTGATGTGCGCTTCCGTGTTGTCCGTCGTCAGGATGATCGGCGTGGACATCACGCGCGAGCGGCTGTCGCTCGCCGCCATCTTGATGACCGCGTCGACGTTCAGATCGAAAAACGTCAGGTAGTACGTCAGGCCCGAGCCCATGCCCGAGAGACTGTCCGTGGAGGTGAAGTTCAGCGCGCCGCTCGGGGTGCCCTGGCCACCACCCCCACCGCCCGCGAACGCCACGCTCGCGTCGCCCTTGCTCGAATCGCCGCTGAAGCCGACCATGCTCCGCTGCACCCAATCGACCCCCGATGAAACCTTGTCATCGAGTCCGATCTCCAAGATAACCGCTTCGATAAGAACCTGAGACAGCATCATGTCCATATCCTTGATGATCAACTCCAGCGTGAGCATGTCCGACGAACTGGCCATGATGACCAGCGCGTTGGTCCGTTCGTCCGCCAGGATCTTCACCGTATCCTTCGAAAGTTCGCCGACGCGCGACGGCCCCGTGGATGCCTGTCCCGCAGCCTCCTGCCGGCGTTGCACGTAATCGCGCAACGCGGCGCTGGCGGCGCCCTCCGCGGCCGCGGCGCCCGCCGCCGGCGTGCGGACATCGTCCTTCGCCGCGGTGGCGCCGATCATATCGTTGAGCATTCCGGCCGTCGTCTTCGCGTCCGCAAACTCGAGTCGGTAAACGCGCACCACGACCTCCGGTGCCGTCTCCACGTCGAGAACCTGGATGATCTTCTCGAAGAACGCCATGTTCTCCGGCCGCGTGATGATCAGTAGAATATTGGTCCGGTCGTCCGCCACGATACGAACCGCGCCCCGGATGATCCCGCGCTCCGCGGCTTCGATGACATCGGCCGCGGCCTCGGCGCCGGCCGCGCTCGGCACAACCGGCCGCGCCCGAATGACACCCGGCGTCGCCGACACGGCCGCGGACGTTCGCTCGACCCCCGGCTGGCCGCTGTCCCGCGGGCGCGCGATCGCCGAGCGTTTCTTCTCTTCCTGGGACTCCGCGATGATCTCCTCCAGCTTGCGCTTCACGTCTTCCGCCTTGGCGAAGCGTATCTGGATAATGTTCGGTTCGTCGCGCGACTCCGCCGGCTGGTCGGCGAACTGAATGATCTCGAGGATGCGGTTGATCGTGGCCGACGTATCCGTGACAAGCAGGCTGTTGTTGCGCTCGAAGAGCTGGACGGTGCCGTAGGGGTGCCGGATGGCATCGACGATCTTCTGCGCGTCCGCCACCTCGATGTGGCGCAACGGGATCATCTGGCTGACCATCTCGTCGGTCTCGGGCAACGGCTCGCCCGGCAGCGCCACGACAATGGGCATCGGCTCCTGGCGGGCCGTCTTGTTCGGCACCACCCGCACGAACTTATCGCCTTCGCGCAGGAGCGCGATCCCGTGCATGCCGAGGACGGCTTCGATGGCGGCCAGGTACTCCTGCTGCGACAACTCCGAGTTGCTGCGCAGCACGACATTGGCCTTGGGCAGCCCAGGCGCGTAGAGCAGCGTGAGTCCCGTCGTCTCGCCATAATCCTGCAGCACCATGTCAATCGGGGTGTTGTCGAACTTCAGGCTGAAGGTCTGCGGTCCGGAAGGAACAGGGCGCGAGGGGGCGCGCCGCGTCGGCACCGTCACGGCTGGGGCGGGTCCGGAGGGCAGAACCGCGTCCGGCGGCGCGGGCGCGTCCGGAGCCCCGGCGGCGTCTGGCGGCGCCGCCGGCACCCGGATCGGGGGAGGCGCCTGGGAAAACGCCACCATCGCCAGTCCGAGCCCCAAGCCCGCGGCAACCGCGCTGCCGATCGCTTGTTTAAAGAAGGACATTCCAGTCATCCTCGCATGCTTGTTCTTGTTACATCTCTATTTAGCCCGCGTATAGGCGCAATGCAGCGAGAAGCGCCCGCGCAGCTCGGTCCCTGCCTTGGGCCTGACCTGCAACTGGCGTACATCGAGCATACCACCTTCCGACTGCAGGTCAAAGAGGAAACGCACCATCGCCTCCAGCGAGCCCTCCCAACTCCGACACTCGATCGTCATCTCGTACACGTCGCCCATGCGCCGTTCTTCTCCGGCCTGCCGCTGCACGATCTTGACGCTGTTCTTCTGCGCCATGGAGTCCATCACGGTCAGCCAGTGGATGTCCATCTTGGCATCCGCCGGAAACTCGGGAAGCAACACGCTGAGCTCGTCGAGACGCGCCGCCCAGTGCCCGCGGCTTGCGATCATCTCCTTCTCCACGCGAATCTGCCGACGCAGCTCCGCCGCGCGCGCGCGCAGATCGCGCCACTCGGGAGAGTAGGGCCGCGCCACGAGCAGGCTCACGCCGAAGAGTACCGCGATCCCCGTCGCCAACAACAACACCGTCTCGCGCGAACTGATCCTGAAACGACTCATCCGTCCTCCGGAAGCCGGATCGTGACATCGAACACCTGCTGCCGCCGCCGCTCGTCCCAGCGCGGCCCCTGCAATTCCGAATCGAGAAACAGTTCCGAGGCGTCGATCTGCGATTTGAAATCGTAGACTTGATTCACCGTGCCCGCCACCCCCGAAACCTTGATGTTCTCACCCTTGCGGTAGTCAAACGCGGTCATCTCCACGCCGGGCGTCTGACGCTCGGAAATCTCCCGTAAGCATTCCAGCGCCGAATGCGCCTGGTTCGTGTAGCCTTCGATGGCGAACACCCGCGTCCGCATCCCGCGCACCGCGGACGCTTCCTGCCCCCAGCGCTCCCGCTCCGCTCCGAGCCTCCGCACCGCGCCACGCTGGTACGCCATGGCTCCCACGAGCACCCCCGCCAACACAGCCCACGCCGCCACCGCGGCCGCCGCCCCACCCCACACCCGGCGCTTGAACCGCGCCGCCGCATCGGTCTGCCGCCAGGCGGCCGGCGTGAGGTCCATCCCCGCCCCCGCCGAGTCCGCCAGGCGCATGGCCACCCCTTCGGCCGCCGTGCCCAGCTCGGCGAGCGGGCGCGCGTGCACCTCGCACCCGATCGCCCCGTGCAACCCCTCGGCCAGCGCCTCGCCCCCATCGCCCGCGTACCACAGGTCCACGCCCGCGGCCGGCCTGGGTCCGAATTCCATCTCCACGGACAACAGCGTGTAATCCGTCTCCCCCGCCAGCTCCCGCACCCAGACGTCGTCGGGCGCCCCCGCGTCCAACTCGATGGTACGGAACGCCACGGGGATGCCGTCATCGACGACGACCAACTCCGCCACCGGCCGGTCGAGCACGACGATCGTCCGCCGCCCCCCGCCCGCGGCCGTGGGCATCTTGTCCCTCAGCAGCCGCCAGTACCCCATGACCGCCGCGTCGATGCGGACCGGCTTCAGACCGGCAACGGCCAGCTCGTCGCGCAGCGTGTTGACCACATCCTGACGCACCGCCGCGATGAGCACAAGCTGGTCATTGTCGCCGCGTTGGAGCACTTCATGCGAACAGGCCTGCGCCTCAGCGGCAAAGGGCGAGAACTTGTCCGCCTGCAGTTCGACCATGCCCGCGAGCTCGGCGCCCTCGGCCTTGGGCAGGCGGACCACGCGCAGGAGCAGCACGGCCGACGGTACTCCCACCGCCGCTGACCCGCTCACCGGAATCGCCGCACCGGCCAGCCGCGCCCCAACGGCCGGCGCCTGCTCGCCTTCCGCGGGCGCCTGCACCGCCGCCAGCGCCACGCACCCGGACGCGACCTCGAAGCCGCTCCCCTTGGCGGAAGCCGACACCGCGGCCCATTCGAGCCGGCCGCCGGTCAGCACAATGCCTATGGATTGCTCTTTCGCCATGCTCCGTCTCAGTCCTGCTCGCGCCACCGCTTGATGTTCAGACTCTTCTTGCCGCCGTCATACTCGCCAATCAGCCAGATCTGGCGCCGCACGCCGCCGCTTTCCCCGACCGCCGTCACCCGATAGACCGACGAGTCTGTCTCGATATAGTTCTCCAACCCGGCGCCCATGTTCGGCAACCGGTTCAACAAATCCTGAACATTGTCGAAGAGCTGCTCTTCCCTTCTTCCGTCCGCATCGACCATTCCTTCGCGCTCTTCGACGATCGCGCCGGCGATCAGTTCGTCCACACCGGGCAGCGTCCGCAACACGCGCACGCTCGCGGCGTTCACGTTGATCTTGCCCGACCCGTAGGTCGTCAGCAGGTCGCCCACGCCCGAGACCGCGACGCCTTCGCCGCCTCCTTCGTCTTCCACCGTGCCGCCATACAGTATGGCGCGCGTCCAGCCGCGGATCAAGAGCAGTTCTTCGACCGTGTCCAGCGGCCCATTCTTCGCCCGGTACGGCGGAGTGAGCGTCAGGTAGTGGTTCTCGGACTCCGCGCCGTCGAACCGCTGCTCTTCGTCCTCATCCGTCCAGTCCAGAAACGATTCGATCAGCACCGGCCACATGCCCTCGGGAATGCCGCCGACCTCCAGAATGCGCTCGAGATTCTCTTCCTTCTCCTTGACGGTGGCGCCGAGGTTGTTGATGTTGCGCCGCGCGGGTTCCGGCACGATGTTCAACACGATCCGCCCGCCGTCAAGCTCCTCGGTCACGTCCGTCAGCCGCCCTTTCTTCATGCGTTTGGCGTCGGCGAGCCACCGGTCTGCATCGTCCACGTCGTCCTCGGAGACGGACTGACTCTTGGCCATCAACATCTTGGCGATCTCCACGCCGGACTCCGCCAGGTGCTCGGCCCGCAGCCGCTTGCGGTAATACGAGACGATGCGCGCTTCGACGTGCGCGTCGAAGGCGAAGGAGGCGATGATGATCGACAGCAGGCTGATGACCCACAGGACCACGATCAGCGCCGAACCG
>JAQBFL010000447.1:0-3506 GCA_032123415.1 bacterium
ACCTCCGTCTGCATGATCCCCCAGCTCTGGCGCCAGGTGCCCCCGGGCCCCGTGCGGAACCGCACGCTCACCACAGAGCGAAACCCCGACTCCACCCAGGCGCGGGCGGCCAGCCAGCCCACGCCTACCCCGTGACGGCGAGCTGCTGCGACCATCAGGCGGGCGTACAGCCGGCGTCGGGCCGGGCTCAGGTGTGGGACGGTGACGCGCAGTGCCCGTGAGACGCTCTCAGCCTCTCTGTGGCGGGCGCTAGCCGTGGGCTGTGCGCCGGCATGGACAGGAGACAGAGCGAGGGACAGCGCCAGGGCCAGCCAGGGCACGGGCTAGTCGTCCAGCAGCGCCACGAGTTCCGCACGACTCACCAGCACGATGGCCGTCATTTTGTGGCAATGCGGGCACTCGAGGCCGGACTTGGCGCAGCCCGGAGCGAGGGCACCAGCGTACCGATGGCCGCAGGCCGGGCACCACTCGATGGCCGTGTCCCACCCGGGACGATAGTCGTCCAGCGGCGTGATATCGTCGCTCACAGCCAGCCCACAGCCGACAGCAGCCCCACGGCGAGGGCCAGGGCGAGGATTGCGCCGGCGGCGTAGTCCGGCAGCTCCTCACGGGGGGGCAGGAGGCCCATCAGTCCCGGTCCGGCTCCGAGCTCGGCTGCTGCCCGGCGAGGGCGGCAAGCACGCGGGCGACGGCCGCCTCCACCACGGGGCCACGCCCGGCGGTGGCGGCCTTGGACTCGGCCACCATCTCGGCCATAACCTCACGTGGATCACGATCCGGGGTGGCGTCCATCCGGGCCTGGACCATCTCCAGCACCACCGACAGCAACGCGCCGCCGAGGGATATCAGCAAGATCTCCATGGTCAGCCTCCCGCCGGCAGCAGGCCGGCCGTCTGTGAGATGGACACCGCCCGGCGCAGTGCGGACAGCGCCACCGCCACCCATCCATCAACCCCTGGCGCGTCCGACAGCGCCATGGGGGCGCCGATGATCACCGCAGCGTCCACGCTGTCACATGCAGCACGCAGGGCCTTGAGCGCCTTGATCGCCTTATCCGCCCCGGGGCAGGCTGTCAGCGCCACCGGCTGCGAGCTCGGCGCTGCCGCCCGACACTTCTTGGCCTCGGCCTCGGCTCGGGCCGTGAGCACCGGGTGCCCGTGCGTCCAGACTGAGCGCGCCGTTTTGCCGGCGTACTCCAGGCGCTCGAGGTTGCTCATGCCACAGCCAAAGAGCACCAGCCCCAGCGCGAGGGTCATGAGCATCAGCAGCAGCGGGCGGGCATGGCCGCCGTCCTGCCGCCCAGACTTGGCCAGGCCCCGCGAGACAGCGTAGCCCGAGCCCAGCAGGCCGGACGTGCCGAGCACCCACTTGATGAGCTCGAACGCCCTGTCAGAGCCCGTCGCCCCGTCCCCGAGGATCCCCGTGGCCAGCGCTGCGAACGCGCCCACGATGACCAGCAGCACCAGGCCCAGCACGATTTTGTATTCTGATGTCCTCGTTCCCGTTGTGATCATCATCTCCTCCTACTGGCCGCGGTGGCGATTTCCGCGGCTCACCTGGGCAGTGAGTTGTTTGATGGCCTCGGCCGTCGTCGTCTGGCTCTGGCGAATCGCGCGGATGTCCCCCTGAATCCCCTGCACCACCAGCCGGAACTCAGCCTGCGTCGTGTAGATCTTTGGGACATCCGCATGGGCCACGTCGATGGGGCGGATGGTGTGTCGCTCCAGCGCCTGCGTGGCCGCCTTGGTGGCCGCCTCGTTGATCATCCCCTGGCCCTGGATCGTCGTCGTGACGACCCACGTCAGGCCGCCCACGAGGAGGAGGAGCGCCCCGATGGTCAGCGGCGCGCCGCGCCAGCCCAGCGCGGGTTTGGCATCATCGTCTGGCATCAGTCCTGGTCCTCGGCCTTCGGGGCGCCCACGCCGGCGTGTTTGCGGACGCCGGGATACAGGCGCATGGCCTCTGCCGCGATGTAGGGCGCCAGCTTTTTGGCGTTGTAGTCACATAGGTGCCTGAAGACCCGCCGGGGGATCTCCGTCACGATCTGCACGGGCTCCTCCGACGTGGCGACCATGGCCTGCCCGTAGTAGGTGGTGACGATGACGGCGCCACCCTGCCCGTCGGGCTCCTCGCGGGACGACTGGGCGACAGCGGTTTCAGAGATATCCGCGAGAGTGATGGTATCGCCGTGGCTTATTTTGATGGGCATGAGATCTCCTACCTGGGGATGTTTAAAATCCTGAACACGGGGTCGGCGCCCGGGCCCGCGGCGGCGCAGCACGCCACGCACGAGACTCGGTCCGGACCCTCGACGGAAAACGGGAGAGCGCGCGCTGACACGGCTATCGTCCAGTCCGTATCAGATGGCTCCTCATCTGCGGACGGCTCGTAGTACACGACGGTGTATTTCGTCGGGTCCTGGCGCCCCGGGCGGATCCCGACCCAGCAGTCGCCGCCGGACAGTCCAACAGTAGCCACTGCGGCCCCGCCGCCACCGCCGTTTTCTTCAACGTAAAGCTGATACGATCCGTTGTAACGCACAAGCAGCGTAATGTGTTTTTGGTTGTTCGAGGGGTCGGAGATGTAGATCGCGCCGCCGTTCCAGTTCGAAGCGTCGACTCCGGAGATCCGCGAGTACAGCGGCCCCGCGCCCGGTGTCCACGTCCGGCTGAAGCTCTCGTTGAGCGCGGTATAGACGGCGTTGTACCACTCGCTGGCTACGCCGGCGTCCACATGGAGAGTGAGTCCGGAGCCCGTGTCAGAAACGGTTTTCGTGGCGTCGTTGTTGGCCACCGTGTAGCCGTCCGCGACAAGCCCCGCTGCATCGCGGGACAGCCCGAACGCATCTCGCCATCCCGATGTCAACCTCGCCCCCACTGCGTCGTAGGTCAACCTCCCGCCGCGGGCGAGATGATGAGTCGCCGGCGCGGCGCCGGTTTTGATCTCGCCGTCTGCCATCATCGCGAGTCGGCGATACCAGACATGCGCCCCGGTGCTCGTGTAATACCCCAGGTCGGCGCATGAGAACACGGCCGGCAGGCTGGCGTTCGGGATCCCGCCGCCGATGGCGACGGCGACTTTGTCGCTGGCGTTGCTGGGGGCGACGTTGACGACCCTCAAAGTCCCACCCGTGACCGTCCCGTAGATCAGGCCGCCCGTCGAAAATCCCGCATAGTCCCCGGCGCCGTAGATGGAGACGTCCGATCCTGACGCGCCGGCCTGTAGCCGGGAGTCCCCGCGCACGATGGAGGCGTACATCGACCTGGCCGCGCTGCTGACGAGATTTGCCCCATCGGAGATCGGGACGTACCCCGCTGCTATCGTCGTGGTGTGGTCGCTGGTGCTGGTGACTGCGTGCGATCTGGCGTGGCGGGCGCTGGTGTTGCTGGCCACGTCGGAGTGACTCGCGCCGGTGGCCGAGACGTGGTCAGACGCCGCCTTCGCCTGCGCCGCAGTGACAGCATTGGCCCCGCCCGTGTCCAGCCCCTGGTCCGTGCCCTGGGCGT
>JAQBFL010000448.1:0-3890 GCA_032123415.1 bacterium
AGTCGAGGCGCTGATGCAGACCGGCACAAGCAGGTTGCGGCATTGCGCGGCCTTGGGCAACAAGGCGCGGTAGGGGATGCCCCACGGCTCAACCGGTTGGCTGACGTAGCCCTCCATGTAAACCTGGTCTTCGGCTTTGGGGAAAAAGAAAGTCCGCAGCGAGACCCATTGGACCTCGCGGATGTCGATGTTGTATCCAGCCATCCCGATGCAGTCGTCTTTGCGTCGATCCTTCATCAAGTCATGCTGGGTCAGGACGTGTTCACCCTGCATACGCCGCGCTTCCCGGATGTACATCTGGTGCGGCCATCCTCCGGTGTCGGTGAACTCGTCCTTGCAGAGTCCCCAAGGCGCGTATTTTTTCCGCACGCCTTCGGGCACCGACGGATCATTCTGCACGAAGTAAACAAGACCGCGCGCCCAATCGAGGTGCTGCTTCCAGATTTCCTTGCGCCGTTCCGGCGAGGCGTCCGGATAATCTTGGTTCGCCCCGCACAGGTTGAGTGAAATGGGCGCACCGGCGTTGACGTCGGATTTGCCATTGGGCATGCGTTTGATCCCGAGGACGCCGTTGACTTTTTCGCCTCCGACCTCGAAGCACCGCCGCAACAGTTCGTAGTCGGCGGGATCGTAGTTCTCCGGAGGCGAGACCGGCAGGCGGTTTTCCGGGACGTCGGTCAGGCACAAGCGGAAGCAGTAGGCCTGCAGTTTGCCATCGCCCTCGCCGGTCGGGACGAGGTCTTCCTCCGCCGTGATGTGGGGCAGAAGTTTGCCGTCCTTCCACGGTGAGATGGGGAAATTCACCTGATGGTTGCTGCGCAGGATCTCGCGGCGTCCGGCCAGCGACTCGCCGTGCAACCGTCGGGCCTCGCGGCCCACGGCGTAGGAGACACCGGCTGCCTTCATCAGGTCGCCCTCATAAGTCGCGTCGATGAAAACCGGCGCGCGGTATTCGCTGCCGTCGGTCGTCAAGATTCGGGTCAGAACACCGTTCTCTTTCTCGACCGACCGCAACGAACGGTCGAATTCCACGGTGATCTTTTGCTCCGCGAGCATTTCCTTGAGGACTTTCTCCGCCACGCTCGGTTCGAAAGTCCACGCTACTTCTTCGCCGTAATGCCGTCCCACGCGGCGGAAGAATTCCAGGGCGAGTCCGCCGATGACGTTCTCCTGCCGGTCCATGTCGGTGCGGCCCAATCCGCCCGAAAGCATACCACCGACGTGGTTGCCCGGTTCGAGCAGAACGACGTTCGCCCCGTGTTTCGCCGCGGCGATGGCCGACATGACGCCCCCGGCGGTCGCGCCGTAGACTACGACGTCTGCTTGCCGTGGATCCGCTGCCGGTGCACCCGTCACCGCGAACAGCAGCAGTGCCAAGACGCGTCGCAAGGCGGAGCTGCTACCAGAACAGGGCATAAAGTAGGAGGGTGGCCAAGACCACGCCGATGCCGACAACTTTCGCGCCCTTCGAGGATTCGAGATTGACCAGGTCGGTGGTGGGGATGACGGCGGGAGTGGCCATGGGGCGAAGCCAAGTGATGACCGCCAGCACCGCGACGACCGAACCGAAGCAGATGGCCATGCGGTTGAGGAACGCCACCTCGGGGGCGATGAACCATTTCAGGGCCCCGTAAAGCAGCACGTTGAGCAGGATGCCCATCCAACCGGCGTAGCGCGGGGTGCGGGGAACGAGAAATCCGAAGAGGTAAACCGCGAGAATTCCCGGACTGATAAATCCTTGGAACTCCTGGATGAAGTTGAAGATTCCCCCGAAAGCGGGATCGCCGAGATGCGGCGCAATCAGGCAGGCGATGACGACAAAGAGCAGGGTGAACAGCCTGCCCCAAAGAACGAGGGACGACTGCGAGGCATCCCTCCGCACTTTGTGGTAGAGGTCCATCGTGGCGATGGTTGCGGCGGAGTTGAGCATCGAAGCGAGCGACGAGACTACCGCGCCGAAAATGGCGGCGAGGACGAACCACGAGATGCCCGGCTTGAGCAATTCGCGCAGGAGGGTGGGGAAGGCCGCGTCGTAGTCATACCCGATAAGTTTCGTTCCCACGGAGGCTCCCGCCGGAAGCTGGGCGAGCAGCGCCTCGTTGGCCGCGACAACTTCGGCCGCTGCCGCGTCTTGCGGCAGTACGGGCTCCGAAAGACCTGCGGCCCGCGCGTTGTGCGCAAGCACATCACCGGCCAGACCCGGATCGTTGAAGGCAAAACTTTCGCTGAAGGGATGCCCCACGGAGGTCGCTGCGACCATGCCCGCGAGGGTGCTTTGGTTTTTGCGGACAGCCTCGTCGCGAAGCTCCCCGCTGAAAAGGTTGAAGCAAAGAATACCGGGGATGACGACGATGAACGGGATGAGTAGTTTGAGCGCGGCAGCGAAGACGATGCCCTTCTGTCCCTCGGCGAGTGATTTTGACCCCAAGGTCCGTTGGACGATGTATTGGTTCAGTCCCCAGTAGAAAAAGTTGGGGATCCAAAGGCCGATGAGCAATGCGGTCCACGGGATGCTCGGGTCGCTGGCCGGGCGGATCATGTGCAGTTTTCCGCCCGCCAGATTTTCGCCGGCTGCGGCTGGCCCGCTGTTGAGCATCTGGAATCTTTCCCACGCGTTGGCTCCGTCCAGTTGGTCGACCGTGGCGGAGGAAGTGGCAACCTTGGTGGTGATGAGTTGCGCCGGGTCGGCTTGACCCAGCGCGCTGAAGGCGAGCCACATGACCATCGCACCGCCGAGAATCAAAGAGACCCCCCACACCAGATCGGTCCACGCGCAGGCCCGCAGACCGCCGACCATCACGTAAAGGGCGGCCGAAAGACCGATGATCCAACAACCGACGGTGACCGAACCGAAGTCGAGTCCGAGCAGCGAGTGTCCTTGGAAAAACACCGAGACGACCTTCGCTCCGGAATAAACGACGGATGCGGTCGGAACGCCGACGAGGATGACCAGCGTGGCCACGGCCATGATGAATCGCGAGAAAGCGCCGTAGCGGTATTCAAGGAATTCGGGAATCGTGTAGATGCCGCAGCGCAGCAGTTTCGGCAGGAAAACGAACGCGACTACGACGAGCGTGATGGCGGCCATCCATTCGTAGGAAGCGATGGCCATGCCCAGCCAGTCCGCCGCCGCGCCGGACATCCCGACGAATTGTTCGGTCGAGATGTTGGCCGCGATGAGCGAAAATCCGACCAACCACCAAGTCAGGCCACGACCGGCGAGGAAGTATCCCGCCGCGCCGCCCGAGCCGTCCTTGCCTTGCACGGCTTTCTCGCCCTGATAAATGCCGACGGCAACGACCCCGACGACAAAGACGAGAAAGAGGATGATGTCGAGGGTCGAGAGCGGCCCGGTATTTGCGGCAAGGAGAAGGGGGGAGGTCATTGCTTCAAGGTGGCGTCAGGGCGTGGCTGGCTGGATTGTATTCAGAAACACAGCCTCCGCGATCTCAGGGTTGACGATATCTTCCTCGTTGCTCTGTCCGACGACAATCTGGCTGAAGAAGTTTCCCGTGGCATGCGAGTTGCCGGCCAAGATTCCGTTCAGCCAGTTCTCGCGGCAGATATTGTTGAAGAAGAAATTCTGGTTGGCGGTCATATCCGAAGCACGTCCACCCACGCTGGTGCCTCGGCGGTTGCCGTTGCACTCGTTGGCGGAGATCACATTCAGGCCGGTGTTTTTCTTCACTTCCTCGTTCCAGACATGAACGCCGGCCTGGAGGTTCGCGTTGAGCGTGTTTGCGAAGGCGATGTTGTGCGTGATGCCTTCTTCAATGAAGACACCGTGACGGCGGTTGCCGGTGCAGGTGTTGAAGAGCGCCGTGCCGTCAATGCTGCCGGCGTCGAGGTCGATCCCGTCCATATTGTTGGCCACGCAATTGTTGGCGATG
>JAQBFL010000449.1:0-3096 GCA_032123415.1 bacterium
TAGGTCAGCACGAGTTCCAGACAGTTCGCGCGCAGCGCGGAGTCTTGCGCCTTCTCGGCGTCGGCCTTCTCGGCGAGCAGGCGCTCCGTATTGCGCGCCGCTTCCTCGACCGCGCGGGCCGCCTCCTCCGCATTGGCCGTCCGTGCCGCCGCTTCGCGATCCTTGCGCGTGCTCTCGACCAACTCCCGCACCCGGCCCGCAGCCTCTTCCGCGCGCCGGAACAACTCGGTCGCCCCGGCCACGCGCGCCGTGACATTGGAAAGGATGAAGTTGATCGTCTCGAGCCTCGACTCGGCATCCGCCGAGAGCGTGGCAACGGCCGCCCCGGCCGCGACCAGCGCCGCTGTGGAGACGGAGGGCTGCGTCTCGCGCACCATAGCCTCCAGCCGCCGATCCGCGTCCACGATCACCGCCACCGCTTCACCGATGCTCATGAGGCGTACGACGCCGTCCACCTTGAGTTCCGGCAGTGGAACATTCGTAACCGGAGCGGAACTCGCGGTCGGCGGTCCGGGCCGCGCAATGACAGGCGGCGGGGCGGGAAGAGCCGGAGCGGCCGGCGCGCCCCCCGACGGTTCCGGGCCCCGCACCGTCGGCAACAGGGAGACGTCGTACGGCGTCTCCCGGATGAAGGCGAAGGCGTTCGTCGCCGGGCCGAGGAACTCCCGCGTGCGGTCCCGCACCCTGCCGAGGGCCGCACTGGCCGCGGCGATCTTCTCGTTGGCCTCCGCCACGGCATCCCGAGCCGTCGACAGCGCAAACCGCTCGCGCCGCGTCTCAACCGTTTGCCGCTGATGCTGGCGCACATAGAAAACGCCCGCCCCCACGCCCGCGAGCAGAAGAAGAACCAGAAACGTCCATGCCGCCGTATTGACACGGCTCTGGCGGTGGGGCTTGCCAACCCCGCCGCCGTCGTCCGCCGCATTTTTCGCGCCCCCGGCCGTGCCGGCCAGCTTCTGCGTATAGAGTGTTGGCGCGGGATTGAGCACGCGCGACGTCTTAACGACGATCTTCGGCCGCGGTCCCGGCGCCGCGCCCGCCGCCGCCACGTTGACTTTCGAAAATGGCCCCGTCGACGACCGCATCCCCGCCTTCGAGCCGCGCAGTCCGGATAGCGCCTTCTCGGCATCCGGCAGCGCCTCGTACGCCTTGCGCAGATCGCTCAGCAGGGACGCATAGGTGGGATGGCGCAGCGCGGGGTCGGCCTGCAGCATGCGGCCTACCGCGGATTGCACCTGCGGATGAATGTTCGTACTCAGCGAGGACAGAGAGGGGCACGGCCTTTTCAGCCTCGCCTTGACCACATCGGCCGGCGTGTTGCCGTCAAAGGGCGGCTTTCCCATCAGCGCGTGGTACATCGTCGCGCCCAGGCTATAGAGATCGGAGCGGGCGTCGGCCTTCTGGCCGCGCACTACTTCGGGGGCGACGTAGTATGGCGTGCCCCAGATGCCATCCGCGGCCGCCTGGCCGGCGAACGAAGCCAGACCGAAATCGACAAGCTTGGCGCGCCCGCGGTCATCCAGCAGGATATTCTCCGGCTTGATGTCCCCATGCACCAAGGACGCTTCATCGGCCGCCCTCAGGGCTTCGGCGATGTCGATCGCGATCGGCAGGACCATGGCCTGGGGCAGCGGCTTACGGGCCTCCATACTGGCAGCCAGACTGCTGCCGGTCACCAGTTCCATGACGATGTAGGGCTGATCACCCTCCTGCCCGATCGAGTAGATCTGGGCGATATTCGGATGATTCAGCCGCGCGGCAGCCTGCGCCTCGCGCGTGAAGAGCGCCACGGATTCCTGGTTCAAGCCCAGCGAGCGCTGCATCACCTTGATCGCCACCAACCGGCCCAGCGATTCGTCCTCCGCCATGTAGACGCAGCCCATGCCGCCCGCGCCGATCAGATCGAGCAGCAGAAAATGGCCCAACTTGGCCGGCACCGTGGCCGGATGGCCGCATGCGGAACACTCGATGCGGGTGAACGGCTCGGTGTCGCGAATGTTCATCACGCATTCGCACCGGCTGCAGATCATCTGATCGAACCGCTCCAAGTGGATGGTGTCGACGTTTTCGCGCGATTGCATCTTGGGCTCAGTTTCTCCTTGGAACAGGGACAACCTCCCCGCATACTGGACCAGGATAGTGTTACGAACAGCGGTTGTCCACAGCAGAATGCGGGGTGCCATGCATTCGGAGTTGTTTCGCATCGGGCCGATCGTGATTCAAAGCTACGGCGCGATGATGGCGGCGGGGTTTCTTCTGGGCCTGGCGAACTGGGTCTGGCTGGGGCGGCGCGAAGGCCGGAGCCCCACGTTTTGTTCCGACCTGCTCTTCTGGATCGTGGTATCGGGGATCCTGGAGCGCGGGCGGCCTATGTGGCGGCCGAATGGCGCGCCTATGCGTCCGATCCCATCAGTATCCTGCGCATCGACCAGGGCGGGTTGATTTACTACGGTGGGCTCCTGGCCTCGAGCGCCGCCCTCGTCGTCTTCGCCCGCAGGCGCGCCGTCAACCTGACGGCCCTGCTGGACTTCGTGGTCACCTCGGTTCCGCTGGCCCATGCGTTCGGCCGCGTGGGTTGCTTCTTCAACGGCTGCTGCTACGGCCGACCGGGCGAGCTGCCATGGTGCGTGCGCTTTCCGAGGGAAAGCCTGGTGTGGTGGAACCACGTCCAGGAGGGCCTCATCCACCGGCATGGCGCGGCCAGCCTGCCCGTTCACCCTACGCAGCTCTACGAGGCGGCCTTCAACCTGGCGCTTTACGGGCTGGTCGCGGTGCACTTCCGCCGGCGTCGGCGCGACGGCACGACCCTGGCCCTGTACCTGTTGGTTTATCCGGTCGGTCGATTCCTGCTCGAATTCGTGCGCGGACATGACCGGGTGTTCGTGGGCGGCCTGTCCATGGCCCAGTGCGTCAGCCTGGGGCTCTTCGCCCTGGGCCTGGGCGTGGCGTGGCGGGCAAGAACGAGTCGGGGTACTGTCAAGAATTGAATGAAAACGGATGAGACAGGGATCGGTGGACGCTTACGGGCGACGCTTACGGAAGACGAGGGGCTTACGCGCCTGATCGTTAGCCGTAATCGTCGCGCGTAATCGTCTG
>JAQBFL010000450.1:0-4643 GCA_032123415.1 bacterium
CCCCTGGCAGGCTCTTTTCCCGGCTGACGCCTATGAAGAATAATCGCTTCATCCCCGGCAGGATCACATGACCACATACCGTTGGGGCGGCAACCTGTCTGCGCCGCGTTCCTTGCGCGGCTGGCTGGCGGCTGTCCGCCCCGCGACCGGCTGGCGTTGTGCAAGGCGCACATTGCCAAAAGCGTGTGGGACTTAACCGATGCTCAAGATGCTCGGATAGCTCCGTCGCGGGCTGCAAGAGCCTCAAAGGATTGAGAAATGGGATGCGTCTGCCGTGTTCTCCGTCTTGCCGCCGGCCGGGGGGCCGTGTAAGCTTTCTGTCTATGGATCTGCTGGCGCATGCAGCCTACGGGGCGACCCTCTGTAGTCGGAAGGGGCTCGCGGGAGGTCGTGAGGGAAGCCCCGCGACGCGTTGGTTTCGCGACGGCACGCTGTGGTGGGCCATCTTCTTCAGCCTGCTTCCCGACATGCTTTCCATGTGGACGCGCTGGACCCTGCTCGTGGTTCTTTGGTGCGCCTTGGCCTGGTGGCGGAGGCGGGCGCGGAACGTCCGGCCTTGAGGTTGCTGCTGCGGTAGGCGCCGCGACGGAGGGTCGTGTGGCAAACATGGTGGAGACGGTGGTTGAGCCTGACGTGGCGTCGCGCGTGGGCGTGGGCGTGGCGGGGTGGTCGTACGCGGACTGGAAGGGATGCGTCTACCCCGCCTCCGAACGCGATACGCTGCGTTTTGTGGCGGAGTACGTGGATCTGATCGAGATCGATACCACGTTCTACCGTGTGCCGCCGCGAAAGATGGTGCAGTCCTGGTGCGATCGAACGGCCGATCTCGCGAATTTCCGCTTCACAGCCAAGCTCAACCGTCAGGTCACCCACGAAAGCGGTTTCGACGGGGCGCATGCGCGGGATTTTCTGGAGACGATGCGGCCGCTGGCGGACAACGGCAGGCTCGCGCACCTGCTGGCCCAGTTCCGCTGGGACTTCCGCGATTCCGCGGAAGCCCGCGAGCGGCTGGTCCGCATTCGGGACGCGTTCGGCGGGGGCACTCCGACTCTCACCTTGGAGCTGCGCCATGCCTCATGGCAGGAAGGCGAAGCGCTCGCTTTTCTGGATGGGCTGCGCGTGACGGTGGCCAACCTGGACTACCCGGTCGCGCGCGATTCGTTTAACCTGCCGTTGTGCACGGTCGGGCGCGATGCTTACCTGCGTCTGCATGGCCGCAACGCGAAAGCATGGTTCGACAAAAAGGCGGGTCGCGACGAAACATACAACTACTGCTATAACGACCGCGAGCTCGACGATATCGCCGCGCGGGCCGTGTCGCTCGCGCGCATGACGCGCTCGCTGACCGTGGTGGCAAACAACCACTACCAGGGCAAGGAGGTTCTCAACGCGCTGGAACTCAAGAACCGGATCACGGGTAGGCCGGTCAAGGCGCCGCCGGACCTTGTGAGAACCTATCCCCGCCTGGCGCGCATCGCGGCCCTCCCGCCCGAACGCAGCACGCCCCGTCAGGGGGAACTGAAGCTGGTGTAGAGACGCGGGGCCCCGTATGTTCGACGGCGCCGGCGTCCTGTTCACCAACCGACCGCGCTGAACGTATGCCGCCATTCTGCTTCTGAACTCCAAGACAAGATCCACTTTGAGTCTTGATCCGGGTGTTGAGGGAGAGTAGCTTTACCATTTAGTAATCGTTACGAGAAGAGGCGATCGGAATGACGGCGCGCGAGTGTGTGGACCGCAGGGTCAAGGATTTCGTGGAGGCATGCCGCCGCGAGGGCGTCAAGGCCACTCACCAGCGCACGGAGATCCTGCGCGAGCTGGTGGGAACCGGCGAGCACCCGGATGCGGAGGCCATCTACCGCCGCGTGCGCGAGCGCATTCCCGCCATCTCGCTGGATACGGTCTACCGCACGTTGCGGATGATGGAAGAGAACGGCGTCATCACACGCGTCGGCCCCATCAAGGACCGGGCGCGTTTCGACGCGAACACCGACCCGCACCACCATTTCGTTTGCACCCGGTGCGGGCTGATTGGCGACTTTCGCCACGATTTTGTGGGACCGTTCAAGCCGCCTGTCGAGGTGGCGGAAGTCGGAACGTTCGATGACGTGCGTGTTGAGCTGCGGGGGGTTTGTCACGCCTGCCGTGACGCCGCGCGCCCGAAACCGGAGTGACGGCGGATGGGCGCCATGTTTTCAGTTGTAGGGATCAGTCACAGGAGCGCCCCGGTCGCGGTCCGGGAGTTGGCTTCTGTGCGCGCGGCGGAGGCGTCGGCGCGGCTGAATCTCATTCGCGGCGAGTTCCCGGACGCTGAATGTGTCCTTCTTTCGACGTGCAACCGCGCCGAGATCTACGCGTCGGGCCTGGACGCCGCGCGGCACAAAGACCGTCTCATGCGCGCGCTTCTGAACCCCGCACGCGACCACGCGGGCGATATGGCTTCGTTCTTCTACGATAGACACGGACGGGACGCGGTCCGGCATCTGTTCGCGGTGGCGTCGAGTCTCGATTCGATGGTGGTGGGGGAGACGGAGATCCTCGGCCAGGTCAAAGAGGCGTTGGCGCTGGCCGAGAAGTCGGGGGCGGCCGGCGACGCGATGACGGCCTTGTTCCGGGGAGCCATCCGGACGGCCCGCCGCGTCCACGCGCAGACGGACATCGGCCGGGGCCGCGTGTCGGTCAGCTCGCTCGCCGTGGAATTTGCGGTGAAGGTTCTCGGCGACCTCCAGGGCATGGTGGCCATGATCATCGGCGCGGGGGACACGGCCGAGCTGGCCCTGAAGAGCCTGGTGAATCGGGGCATCGACGACGTGCTGGTCCTGAATCGGTCCCATCACCATGGCGAGGATCTCGCGCGGCGGTGCGGCGGGCGGGCCTGCGATTTCTGGTTGCTTGACGACTGCCTGTTGCGAGCGGACGTCGTGATCAGTTCCACCAGCGCGCCCCACGTGGTCGTGAGCGCGGATGCGGTCCGCCGCGCGATGGCGGGACGCGCGGAGCGTCCGCTGCTGCTGATCGACATTGCCGTTCCGCGGGACGTGGACCCCGATGCGGACTCGATCGACGGGGTGCATGTCTGTACGATCGACGATCTTCAACGAGTGGCCGATGAGAATTTGGCCAGGCGTCAGGATGCCGTCGGACAAGCCTGGCAGGTCGTCGATGAGGAACTCAAGGGATTCGGGGCGGCGGAGGGCGCCGCGTGATCGGCATCTCCAAACTGTATTGCGGAACGGTCGAGGCTTCCGATCCGCTACGCTATGGGAGAAGGTCGAAGGACCTGCCTTCCCACCTGCTGCAGTTCTCCGCGGACAAGAAGCCGGTGGTGGTGTGGAACGTGGGCCGCCGCTGCAACCTGCGTTGCAGGCACTGCTACTCGGAGTCCCACGACCGGGAGTACCCGGGCGAGTTGACCCTCGACGAGGGGCGCGCCCTTCTGGATGACCTTGCCGACTTCGGATCGCCGGTTGTGCTGTTCTCCGGCGGGGAGCCGCTGCTGCGGTCGGACCTGTTCGAGCTGATCGCGCATGCCGCTGGCCGGGGACTGCGCGCGGTCGTTTCTACGAACGGCGCCCTGATCGATGCCGCGACGGCGGCCCGTTTGAAGGACGCCGGGATTTCCTACGCGGGCATCAGCCTGGACGGCCTGCGGGCGGCCAACGACGCGTTCGGCGGCGTGCGCGGGGCTTTCGACCTCGCCCTGTCCGGTGTGCGCCACTGCCTGCGCGCCGGGGTCAAGGTGGGGCTGCGCTTCACCATGACGCGACAGAACGCCGGCGAGATCGATGGCATCTTCGATCTCGTCGAACGCGAAGGCATTCCACGGGTGTGCTTCTACCACCTGGTCTACACCGGACGCGGCAGCGGCATGCTCGCCCAGAGCCGCATGAGTCCCGCGGAAACGCGAGACGCCGTCGACAGGATTATGGCCCGCACGCGCGCGCTGCATGCGTCCGGCCGGGCGGTCGAAGTGCTGACGGTGGACAACCATGCCGACGGGCCGTACCTCTATTTGCGTCTGCTCAAGGAGAACCCCGCCCGGGCAGCCCAGGCGCTGGCGTTGCTCGAAATGAACGGTGGCAACGGCAGCGGCGTGGGGATCGGGTGCGTGAGCTGGGACGGCTCGGTGCATCCGGATCAGTTCTGGCGTCACGCGTCGCTCGGCAACGTGCGGCAGCGTCCGTTCAGCGCCATCTGGACCGACCCTGCGCAGCCGTTGCTCCGCGCCCTGCGCGACCGCAAGCCGCTGCTCAAGGGGCGCTGCGCGGCTTGCCGGTGGCTGGACCTCTGCAACGGCAACCTCAGGGTGCGGGCGGAGGCCGTGACGGGCGACCTCTGGGCCGCCGAACCGGACTGCTATCTTACAGACGGAGAGATCGGGTTGTGAACGACACGCTGCGTCTTGTGTTCTGGGAACTGACCGCGCGCTGCAATCTGCGTTGCCGCCACTGCCGGGCGGAGGCGCAGGAACGGGGCGTGGCCGGCGAGTTGTCGACCGACGAGGCGTTGGGCGTGGCCGCGGCGATCCGTCAGGCCGGCGACCCCATTCTTGTGCTCACGGGCGGGGAGCCCCTGATGCGGGAGGACTTCTTCGACCTTGCGCGCGCCTGTTGCGGGGCCTTCAGCCGCGTGGCGCTGGCGAC
>JAQBFL010000451.1:0-4994 GCA_032123415.1 bacterium
GGAGCTTACCGACCAAGCGAGTCGACTAAGGGTACTCGACTAAGAATGGGACTAAGTGTGGGAGTAAGAGTGGTGACTAAGTGAAAGACACGCCATAACACTACATATGGGGGGTACTTGCGTTAAGTGGACACCCCGTAATGCGAATGGCTGCGTGTCGGGTGTCGGGTGTTGACTCCAGATTGGCGCCGTGCGATAATCTGATACGTAAACGCGCGATTCTATCATGAAAGAACCGACCGCTCAGCAGGCAGCCCATGACGCCGCAACCCAGCGGCAGGATCCGCCGCTGGGTTCTGACGGCGTGCGGCGGCGCGATCTGATGCTCACGGCACTCAAGGCGGCCCCGGTGATCGTGCTGTTGACGGCCCGCGGCGCCCGCGCGCAGGAGTCCGGCGGCTCGGGCGCCAGCGGCGGAGAATAGACCCCATGAGCGGCATGGCTCCCGCGCAGGAATCCCGCGAACAAGCGGCCAAAGGCCGTGCGTCCTTGGCGGAGGATGCGGCGATTCGCTTCCGGTCGCCATCCCCTGATGGACTTGTCTGGCGCCGGTGGGAAGACGGTGCCGTGGTCTTCCATCCGCCTTCCGGCGACACGCTTTTCCTCGATCCAGCTTCGGCGCTTCTGCTCGAAATTCTGGCCGACGGAAGCCCGCACACAGTCCCGTCGCTCTACGCTGCGGCCGCCGCACGCCTGTCCCTCCCCGTCCCTTCGCAAGATGACCGCTCAGCGGATCGAGAGCCGGCTAAAGCCGGTACACCAACGTTGGTGTACCGCCTTCAGGCGGTCTCCGGTCCGGACCAGGAAGCTCTCGTAACCCGCGCTCAGGCATTGCTCGATCGGCTCGACCGGCTTGGGCTGTTGGACCGGTGGATGCCATGACGGTGCGCGAATGGGTCGATGGCGCGGGCGGGGGGCTGACGCCGGGCGCCGACGGCGCCTTCGGCGTGCGCACGGGTCCGTTCACCTGCCACCTGCGTCTGGGCTTGCCGGACGTGGCGGGGACGTTTCTCCGGATGTACAGCGACTTCCCCGCCGTCTCGGAGAACGATCCCGCGGACTTCCATGTGGCCATGCGTCCGGCGCTCGCGCGGCGCCCTTTCCGCCGCCTGGCAACCCTCACCGTGGACGGCACTCCAAAGTTTGGCGTGTTCGACCGGGCCTCGGCCTGGCCCTACTTCGAGTGGGGCATGAATGCCTGCGTGAGCCGCCTCGGCCATCGGCACCTGGCGCTCCATGCGGCCAGCCTCGAAGCGCGCGGCGGCGGCGCGGTCCTGCTCGGACCGTCGGGCTGCGGCAAGAGCACCTTGACTGCGGCGCTCATGGCACGCGGCTGGCGCCTGCTCTCGGACGAGTTCGCGCTCCTGCGTCTCGACACGGGAGCGCTCGATGCGCTGGCGCGCCCCGTCTGTCTGAAAAACGACTCCATCGACCGCATTCAGGCGATGATGCCACAAGCGGAGTTCGGGCCGCGCGCCCTCGGAGAACGCAAAGGAATTGTGGCCCACCTGCGCCCGCGGCCGGCGGATGTGGCCCGGATGGACGAGAGCGCGCCGCCGCGGGTCATCTGCCTGCTGACCCTGCGCCCCGGCGCCGAGTCGGTTCTCGCGCCCTGCGGGCGCGCCGAGGCCATGGCGGCCGCCATCCGGCACGGTTTCAACTACCGTTCGCTGGGGCGCGACGGATTCGTGCTGCTCTCGGCGGCGGTCGAACAGTGCGCTTGCTTCCGACTGACGCTGGGCGACCCCGCTGAGGCCGCCGCACTTCTGGACAACGTTCACCCGCCGCTGCTTCGTTCCAGCCGCCTGGCATACATGCCGTCGTAGTAGCTCCGGTAGGCGCCGCTGACAATGTCCCGCAGCCAATCGCCATGCGCCGCATACCAATCCACGGTCTCGCGCAGCGCGTTTTCGAAGGTGTGACGCGGGCGCCACCCCAGGTCCGCCCGGATGCGGGAGCTGTCCATGGCGTAGCGCCGGTCATGCCCCGGCCGGTCTTCGACGTAGCGGATCAGCGTCTCCGGCTTGCCGACGAGCTTCAGGATCGTCCGCACGATGTCGAGGTTCGGCACATCGTGATCGCCGCCGATGTTGTAGATGCCGCCCGGCTTCGCCGAGCGCAACACGGTCTCGATTGCGGCGCAGTGGTCTTCCACGTAGATCCAGTCGCGCACGTGCATGCCGTCCCCGTAAACGGGCAGGGGCTTGTCCGCGCGGGCGTTGGAAATCATCAGCGGAATGAGCTTCTCGGGGAATTGGTAGGGGCCGAAGTTGTTCGAGCAACGCGTGATGACGGCATCCAGCCCGTGCGAGCGATGCGCCGCGCGCACCAGAAAGTCCGCGCCGGCCTTGGTGGCGGCGTAGGGGTTGTTGGGCTGGATCGGAGACTGCTCGGTAAAGCGTCCCTGGCTGCCCAGGCTGCCGTATACCTCGTCGGTCGACACTTGCAGGAACCTCCCCACGCCGCGCGCGCGCGCCGCGTCGAGCAGAAGCTGCGTTCCGAGCACGTTCGTGCGGATGAAGGCGTCCACGCCCAGATGCAGGCTGCGGTCGACGTGGCTCTCCGCCGCGAAATGGACCACCGCGTCGAAGGAGAACGCGCCAAACACCTGTTCCACGTCGTCACGACAGGCGATGTCCCCCTTGACGAAGGTGTAGCGCGGGTCATTCTCGATATCGCGCAGGTTCTCGAGGTTGCCGGCATAGGTCAGGCTGTCCATATTGACGACTTCCACGTCGTCGCGGGACCGCAGCATAAACCGCACGAAATTGCCGCCGATGAACCCGGCGCCGCCTGTCACGAGTAGCCTCATGGAACCTTCCTGACCGCTTTCGTCTGGCCGATCAAACCCCCTTGTAGAACCCGAAATGATCTCTCCAGTACTGCCAGCTTCCGTACTTCTCCCTGCACACCGCATCCAGGCGCCGCACGCGTGGCCACGCCCGCTCCTTGGGCGGTAACTGGTCGGCGACGAAACGGCTGAACTTCTTCAGATTGTAGCACGGTATCGCGGCGAACATGTGGTGCTCGATATGGTACTCCATGTGCCAGTAAAGAAACGAGCTGAAGGGATCCAGTACGGCGTCGCCGCAGCACAGCCTGAAGTCCGGGTTGTTCGGCTCGCACGCCGTATGCTGGTGCACGCCGGCCACGAACGAAAGGAACCCGGCTCCGTAGAACGGCGCCAGGGTCACGAGCACGGGCAGGAACCACCACCCGACCGCAAGGCACGCCGCGACGAAAAGCACATGCCCGACGAGACAGAACACGGCGAAGCGGTAGACCTGGCGCCGGTCCTTGCCGCTGGCCCGTTGCAGGATGAACTGCTCCCAGGCGTCGAGCCGGTAGCCGCGCCCGCGCCAGCCTTTGCTCGTGGGCTTGAGGGTGAACAGCCGCCCCAGGTTCTGAAACAGGGCCTTGACCTGAAAGACCCGGAAGACCAGATCCAGCCAAAGCCGCGGCGTGAGCGTCACGAAGTTCGGGACGTCCTCCCCATCGCTGCCCTGGTACAACGTGTAACGGTGGTGATAGTTCTGGTGGCTGATCCGGTACAGGTGGGGGTTCCACGGCCAGAACAGCCAACCGTACAGCGTGGTCATGCCGACATTCAGAAAACGGCTGGCGAAGACGGTGTTGTGGATGAGTTCATGGAGCGCGTCGCCGAAACGCGAGTAGAAGGTGCCGTGGGCATAGAGCGCCGCGGCCATCAGCACCCAGCGCCGCTGTACAAGACCGTAAGCCGCGAGCGACCCGGTCGCGGCGAGCAGCAGAAGGAATCCGAGCGATTGGGCCAACCCCTTGACATTGCTGCGCTTCGTGAAGCGGCGGAAGTCTTCGGGGGATATCTTGACCCTCACCCACGGAATGTCGACATGCTTCCAGTCCGTCAGCGGGTTCCACTGCGGCCGGGCGGCGGCCGCGCCTGACGCGGCGCCGTCGCTCTGGACCGCGGCTTCGGGTTTCGATGACATGCGCCCGATTGTGTATGGAAAGTACCCCCGCGTCAAGAAGCGGATGCGCGACAGCCATTCGCATTCCGGCCTATCATCCTGTCGCGTAGCGATCGGTCACGTTCCTTCGTGTGGTTGGCGTCGGTTGTGACCGAGGCAGATACGCAGGATGCGCGCGCCGGGGGCTTCGGGGACCAGCCCGGTCTCGGCGCAACAGGCGGGGATGAGCGCCGTCGCGCCGGGCGTGAGGCGCTCTCGAACGGGGCCGCACCGCAGGGTGGTCACGCCCTCGAGTCCGAACAGGACGCTGAAGCTGTCTCCCGCGTGGCACAGCACGGCGGACCGGTCCAGGTCGCGCCGCTCGATACGGAAGTAAGGGCATGCCACGGCCTCCGACACGCGCGCGCCTCCATCCTCTCCGGCCGGGCGCGGCTCGCGAAACTCCGGTGGGGCGGCATGCCAGTCGATCACAGCCATGGCCTCCTCGATGTGCAGATCGCGCGGCTTGCCGTCGGCGCCCACGCGGCC
This sequence comes from bacterium, assembly GCA_032123415.1. Classification (GTDB taxonomy): domain Bacteria; phylum Verrucomicrobiota; class Kiritimatiellia; order UBA8416; family JADHWI01; genus JAQBFL01. The sequence goes on from JAQBFL010000451.1 coordinate 4,479, forward strand.
CCAGTCGTGCACGCGGTAGGTCGTGTTCGAGTTCTGCTGGACCTCCAGCAGCAGGCAACCCGCGCCGATGGCGTGCAGGCACCCACCGGGAACGAACACGGCGCCGCCGGGCCTCACCGGCGTCCACTTCAGAAGCGTTTCCACCGTCCCGTCCGCCAGCGCGCGGCGCAAGGCGCCGGGCGCGTCCGGGCGCGCGAGGCCGGCGTAGACGCCGGCGTCCGCGGCCGCGTCGAGCACGAACCACGCTTCGGTCTTGGCGTGGCCGCCGTGCGTGCGCGCCGTCTCGTCGTTGGGATGGACCTGCACGCTCAGGCGCTCGCGGGCATCGATCAACTTGATCAGCAGCGGGAACGGACCGCGCGCATGGTTGGCGCCGACGAACTGAGCCGGGGACTCCGCGACCAGCTCGCCGAGTGTGGCCCCGCGCAGCGGACCGTTGGCCACCACGCTCATGCCCTCGGGGCGGTCGGCGACCTCCCACGACTCGGCGCAGACCGGCGGCGTGCCGCGGCGGCC
>JAQBFL010000452.1:0-2757 GCA_032123415.1 bacterium
GGGAGGTTGTGCGGGCGGTCAAGGGGGTGCAGACTGAGACGGAGATCGATGCGGCGATTGCGAGGATAGAGTCTTTGGCGGGCTGACGGCGAAGCCCGGATTTTACCCACGGAACACACGGAAAGCACGGAAAGGAACAAACATGCCAACAGGAATTGAATGGACGCACTGGCCGGGGTTTCGGGGGGAGACGCTCAATCCGATTGTCGGTTGCAGCAAGACCAGCGTGGGCTGCGATCACTGCTACGCGGTGCGGATTGCGCACCGGCTGCCCGACCCGATGCACTCCGCCAGGCGGATCAGGCCGGCGTATCGCGGACTGACGCGCAAGCTAGTCGGCGGTGGCCTCGAGTGGACAGGCACGGTACGGTTCCGTCCCGAAGAGTTGGAGAAGCTCGAGCGCTGGCGCAAGCCGCGCTGCATCTTCTGGTGCTCGATGTCGGACATGTTCCATCCGCGCGTCGGGGTCGAGTGGTTCCACCGGATCCTGCTCACGATGATTGCGCATCCGGAGCACAGGCACATTGTCCTGACCAAGCGGCCCATCCGGATGTTTGACGCGGTCAACTTTTTCATTGGTAGCCATTTCCACGGCAAAGCAGCGGAGTGGCTGGAGGCGACGCGGCACATTGAGTGGGGTGTGACGGCGGAGACGCAGGAGCTGCTGGCCGAGCGGGTGCCGTGGCTGATCCGAGTACCGGCAGCGCTGCGGTTTGTCAGCCTGGAGCCGCTTCTCGGGCCGGTGGATTTGTCGGGGTGGCTGGGATTCACGGGCACTCGGCGAATGGGCGATGGGCTCGAGTACCAATGGGTCGAGGAACGTCCGGACTGGGTGATCGTCGGCGGCGAGACGGGGCCGGGCGCGCGGCCGATGGATCCCGACTGGGCCCGCAAGGTGCGGGACGATTGCCGCGAGGCGGGTGTGCCGTTTCTCCTCAAGCAAATGAGCGGGCGGGGGCCGATCCCGGATGACCTGATGATCCGGGAGTTCCCATCGATTGCCCACGGAACACACGGAAAGGACGAAGCAGAATGCGCAGGCTGAAAGCGGTTTTGCGGGAGCTGGCGCGCGATGGCAAGTGCGGGAGCGCGGGGGCGGTCGGCCGGGCGGCGGGCGTCGCGAAAACCGGGTGGCTCGAGTACCTCAACGGCAGGCGGTCGCTGCCACGGAAGGATAAGCGGGCGGTCGTCGGGCACGTGCGCGATGTGCTCGGGATTGCAACGCCCTGGCCGGAGCTGGAGGCGATCGTCGACGATGATGATGAGACGGCGAAGGCGAAGTCGCTGGGCGAGCGATGCAGAGAATCAAATACTGACAGCCAAGATGCCTGCCTGCCGGTAGGCACGGGCTGTCCCACAAATGAACCGGAATTTGAAAGGAGACGACTGATGCAGACACGACTGCCGGTTTCACGCGAAGTGCGCCGGCACTTCGGGCTGGAGCGCGATCCGTTCACCGACGACGTGCAGGACGCTGACGGGGTGTTTCTCGGGCCGGTGCACAAGCAGGTAATGGCCGAGATGTTGGACAGAGCGCAGTACGGCGGTTTCGGTGCGCTCGTCGCTCCGGTGGGCTGGGGAAAAACAATTCTCCGCAAGACGCTGACGGAACGGTTGCGCCAACTAGGGCACCGCATCTGCGTGGTGCAGCAGCTCGACCGCGAGAATCTGACGATCACGCGCGTGCTCGATGCTCTGCTGGCGGATTTTGGCGGCAAGCGCTCTGGCAGCCAGACCCGCGAGGCGAAGAGCCGCGAGGTCAAGAAGATGTTGGAGATCATCCGCGAGCAGGGCGGGCGGTGTCCCGTGCTGATGATCGACGAGGCGCACGCGCTGCACCCGTCGACGCTGCGCGGCCTCAAACGCCTCTTCGAGATTGAGGATGGCCATGTCAAGCTCTTGTCGATCGTGCTGTTCGGCCAGCCCCAGCTCTATTCGCGGCTAGGCGGATTTGACCTCGAGGAGGTAACGGGTCGGCTGGCGATCGTGATGGCGTACGGGCTGGACACGTCGGCTCGGCACGGGCCGTCCGGCCCCGAGCCGCACAGGGTACCGCCGAGCAAATCGTACGTGCCGACCTACATCGCCGAGAAGTTGCGGCACGCGGGCGCGAAGGAACCGGAGAAGGTGATCGACCTTGCCGCGATGCGGGCGATCGCGAAGATCACGGACGTTCCTATCAGGATCAACACGTTGGCATCGTGGGCGCTCAATGAGACGTACCGGCTGACCTATGACACGGTCACGCTCGAGGTGATCGAGCAGCTCAATTCGCCACGGGAGGGCAAATGATAATCACACATCCGGCAGTGACGCACCTGCGGATCATCGGCCTGGCGGGCAGGATGGGCACGGGCAAGGACGAGGCGGCAAACTACCTGGTTGTGCGCGGCTACCGGCGGATCGCGCTGGCGAGTCCGATCAAGTGGTCGGCGTCGGCCGACGACAGCGACCTCCTCAAGTGCGGCAAACCGCCCAGGCAGATATGGCAGCAGCTCGGCACGGAGATAGGGCGGGCTATCGATCCGGAGATATGGCTCAAGCTGCTGCTGGCGCGGATGGTTGCCGGCTGCCAGTTCCGGGGCATCGAGCGTTACGTCGTGTCCGACGTGCGGTTTCCGGACGAGGCGGAGGCGATCCGCTCGTGGGGCGGCAAGATCATCGAGGTGCGGCGCACGTCGGCGCCGACGGGCGATACGCACGTGAGCGAGACGGCGGTGGCGGAGATCAAGCCAGATTACGTGATCAACAACGACG
>JAQBFL010000453.1:0-2659 GCA_032123415.1 bacterium
GGCCAGAACGATTTCGTTCGGTACTGCCATTCGCGGGCGCCTTCATGCTTGTTGAAGGCTTGATTCTCCTCAAGCACGGTCTCAGGCTTGGTCTCCCCCCGACCCCATTTTTGGGAGACACCGCCTTCTGCCTGGTGGGAGGCATTGGCATCCTCCTCTGTATGGGAAGTGTCCGCAAAAGGAAGATTCCGAACAAAACACTGGATGATACGTCGCAATAGCGCCGATCATCAGTGTGGACGTCCAAGGTCTAAAGTCTCCTCCCCATTTCCGCGTTTCAGCGTTTCAGCCTTTCAGCTTTCCCCCGTCTCCTCCCCATTTCAGCGTTTCAGCCTTTCAGCGTTTCAGCCTTTTCCCCTGCGCCCCTCCCGATTTCAGCTTTCAGCTTTTCCCAAGAGACTCCTCCACTGGATCACCCCCTCACGGTCGACCGCCAGCCGCGACTCCCTGGGCAGCAAAGGCATAATGACCGTCCGGAAGAACCGAACCGGATTCGCCTGCAGCTCCGCCTCCAGCGCCCCGATCAGCGCCTTCTGGTTTCTCTTCCGTGCCAGCAGCCGATCCAGCCCCGCCAGCGCCTGAATCCGTCCCCCGTAGCTTCCCTTCGGCCGCCCCCGAGGATTTCCCGACTTCCCCGCCTCGAACATCTCTCACCTCGCCTGTTATCAACCCATTCCCCCGCACATCCCTCTCACATAACGCCAGAAATCAACACCCCCGCCTCCTTGCCACGCCCTGGAGGGTCGCGGGCCCCCGCGACCGCCGCCGTCCACTCGGTCAATCCGGTCACCGACGTCCCCATCCCCCACGCCGTCCTCCCGCGCTGTCGGCAGTGGCGCAAGACCGGCCCGTTGCCTCCGATCTCACGGCGGGCAGGCAGCAGGTTTGTCTTGACGCCACGCGCTCTTGCCGATTAGCCTGCGTGCAATATCAGTGCAGCCGGCAGGCCCCATCGCCGGCGGCCAATGAACGGCTGGGGTCGGCGAGCTTGATCTACCGCGGGAGGCTAGACATGTGCAACGGGAACGGCCGGTTGACGCTCGAACGCGCTGCCGCTCCCGTGCGCATCGCGCACGTCTCGTGCCGGCCCCAGCGGCGCCGCGTTCAACGGCGCGACTGCGCGCTTCCCGTCTTGACGCATAGCAGGACTCCCGCATTACCCGACATACGTCACAGTTTCTTCAGATATGCAGGCATCCAACCGCCGTTCGTGAAGGTTTGCGGGTCGCGTGACCCCGCTATTTGTGACGTATAATAAGATGTTCTGCAAGTCAAGAAAGGAAACAGCGACATGAAGCAACTCACGTCCTGCGCAATGCGCCCTTCTGCTCCGACTCACCAGTGGGGTTCGAGAAGAGCGGGGATTAGGATTGGATTGAGCGTGTTGCTTTGGTAGTTTGCAGGCAAAGAGTGTGTGCGGAAAATGAAACAAAAGGGGTGGTAGACATGAGCGTACGAGGAATAGTGATAAGTCTGGCACTGTCCGTTTTGGCGGTGAGTGCATACGGACAGGCCCCAGTCATTGACTCATTTCATGGTAATGGGGAATTGACCTGCACGAATCTGACGCCTACTTCACGCTACGAAGTGCAGTGGGCTTCTTCTCCCTCGGGGCCATGGACAAACTCATGGGAAGCCCTGGCAAACGTCTGGGGAGAAACGAACGGCACAATACATGTGAATGTTCCTATGTTCTATCGAGTACTTGCTCCGACGAACGACTACCTGGTGATCGACCTGTTGGCGGGGTCGAATGCATCGAATTACCCTGTCAGTTATCTGGCGGATATTCCCGCCGGTGGTTGGACGGACGAGTACAAGACCACCAAACTCGTACTGCGGCGCATACCGGCTGGGACGTTCACAATGGGCTCGCCCAGCGATGAACTCGGTCGCGGCAGCGACGAGACGCAGCATCAGGTGACGCTGACTGAGGATTTCTACATGGGTGTATTTGAGGTCACGTAGAAGCAGTGGGAGCGGGTGATGGGAGTGTGGCCCAGCTACTTCAACAACGCCAGCTACCGCGATGCCCGGCCGGTCGAGATGGTGAGTTATGACAGCATTCGTGGCGCCAGCGCGGGCGCAGGTTGGCCAGCCAACGGCAACGTGGACGCTGACTCATTCATGGGCAAACTGCGTGCGCGAACAGGCAGGGCCTTCGACCTGCCGACGGAGGCGCAGTGGGAGCATGCCGGCCGGGCCAGCACGACCACGGCGCTGAACTCAGGTTACAACCTGACGAGCACGAGCAGTGACCCGCGGATGGATGAGGTGGGGCGGTACTGGTATAATGGCGGTTCGGGATACACACAGAGCGGGAACACATCGGTGGGAAGTGCGAAGGTCGGGTCGTATCAGGCGAACCAGTGGGGCCTGTACGACATCCATGGGAACGTGTGGGAGTGGTGCTTGGATTGGTACGGGACCTACCCTGGCACAGTGAGTGATCCGAAGGGTCCATCTGCGGGCTCGCGCCGCGTGGGACGCGGCGGCGGTTGGGACTCCGGCGCCAGCTACTGCCGGGTTGGCGATCGCCTCAACCGCGGCCCGGACTACGCCCTCAGCGACGATGGGTTCCGGGCTGTCTTGCCCCCAGGTCAGTAGGAGCCAAGCAGGAGTGTTCGGTCGTGCCGTGGGTGCGGGACGCGCCCCGACC
>JAQBFL010000454.1:0-3320 GCA_032123415.1 bacterium
GGGTCGCCAGGCCCGAGAAGCCGTCAAGCGGATTGAAGTCGGCGATCGAACGCTCGCCATGGCCGGAGAGGAAATAGACCGTGGGGCGGCTCGACTGAACCACGTTCTGGATGGCCGAGGAGAAGACCTGCTCGCCCTTGAACCCGATCAGCCGCTTGCGTACGTTGCGCCCGGACTCCAGCGAGAAGTGGTAGTCGGCCAGGTCCTTGGACTCGACGATCTTGCGTCGTCCGCCGCAGCGGAAGACGACGACGTTGGGCCGATCCACCCCGAACTCCCTCGCCAGATCGCGGGTGCGCGCGATGTCGCGGTCGGTGTCAACGATCTCGACGAACAGGCGGCGCGGCCCGGCGGCGGCGGCCTCGTAGTCATATTCCTTGAGCAGGTTGCGCACGTCATCGAAGAGGGCATCGGCGCGCTGGAAGAAGGCCATGACCTCGACCCGCTCGTCGAGGCCCTCGATCAACCCGCGCGTCTTGTCGGACAGCCGGTAGGTGTCCCGGCCGCTGATGTTCCAGCGCATGCCGTACCGGTCCGCGAGAACGTTGGCCATCAGGATGGCCATGCCGGCAAGGCCTACGGACACGAGCACGTTGAGCCCCGTGGCCATACGCCTGCCGCGGTGCCGCCAGATGCTCCGCGCCGCCTCCCGTTCCCTTGCTTTGTCATCCGCCATGGGCCGCTCCGTCGCGCCGCCTTACCGCCAGCGTCGCGATTCGAGAATTTTCACCGATACAAACAGCAGAAACAGGGCCGTCGTCGCGTACAGGACGATGGCCCGCGAGTCGATGGACCCGCGGGAAAAATCCACAATGTGCGTCTCCGCGGCCAGGTAATCCAACACCCGCTCCGACCCCACGGGCAACCGCGTGCCCGCCGCGCGCACGAGGAACGGCAGGCAGATCGCGCCGAAGACGCAGATCGCCGCGACGATCTGGTTGCGTGTGACCAGGGAGACCGTCAGGCCGGTCGCCGTGCACAGCGCCGCGATCAGCACGAAGATCAGAATCCCGCCCTGGATGGCGCCCGCGTCGACACCGGTCAGCCCGTTCTCCATGCGCGCCAGCACGAGCATCGGCAGCGCCGCCGGGGCGGCCGCCATGAGCGTGAAGCTGAATGCGCCGAAGAACTTGCCCAGGACGACCTGCGCGTCGGTGACTGGCGCGGTCATCAACGCCTCGATCGTTCCGGACCGCTTCTCCTCGGCGAACAGCCGCATCGTGATCGCGGTCGCGAACAGCGGAAGCCAGAAGAAGACCGCCACGAAGAACAGCGTCTCGGGCGACTCCCGGCGCCCCACGTTCGCCTCGACCGCCTGCAGGAACGTCCATCCCGCCAGGAGCACGTACGCCGCCATCGCCACGTACGCCACGGGCGAGAAGAACGTTGCGGCCCATTCGCGCTTCCAGATCAACCACGCGTTTCTCATGCCTGCCGAGCCTCCCCGGTCGCTTCGACGAACGCATCCTCGAGGTTCATGGACTCCACGAGCAGCTCGCGAAGCATCCACCGGTTGTCCCGCGCCAGGCGGAAGATGTCTTCGCGAATGTCCGCGCCCCGCTCGACCTCGCAGCACAGCCGCAGCCAGCCGCCGTTGGGCAGGATGCTGAGGCCGCGCACCGGCGCCAGTGCCTCGACCAGCTCTCGAACCTGCTCCACGGGGCCGTTCACTTCCGCCACGACGCGCACGCAGCCCTTCATGTACTCGATCAGGCTGTCCGGCGCATCGCTGGCCGTGATGCGCCCGCGGTTCATGATCAGCACACGGCTGCAGACGTTCTCGACCTCGGGCAGGATATGGCTGGAAAGCAGCACTGTATGCCGCCCCGCCAGCCCCCTGATGAGGCCCCGAAACTGGCGGATCTGGTTGGGGTCAAGGCCGATGGTCGGCTCGTCGAGCAGGAGCACGTCCGGCTCGTGGATCAGGGCGTCGGCCAGGCCCACCCGCTGCCTGTAGCCCTTCGAGAGCTGGCCAATAATCCGGTCATAGGCTTCTCCCAGCGAGCAGAGATCGACGACCTCATCGAGCCGCTGGCGGATACGCCGGCCGGACATCCCCTTGAGCGCTCCCCGGTGGCGCAGGTACTCGTGAACCCGCATGTCCGGGTACAACGGCACGTTCTCGGGCATGTAGCCGATACGCCGGCGCACCTCCAGGCTGTCGCGCAGGACGTCCAGCCCCGCGACCGTCGCGCGCCCCCCCGTGGGAGGCAGATAGCAGGCAAGAATTCGCAGGGTCGTCGTCTTCCCTGCCCCGTTCGGCCCCAGGAAGCCCACGATTTCTCCGGCGCCCACCTCGAACGTCAGGGCGTCCAGGACCCTCCGCCCGCCGAAACTCTTGGTCAAGTGCTCTACATGTATCATCAGGTGCCTTCCCGCGGACCGCCACGCAACGCCTCCCCCGCCTGCCCGTCGCGGCATGGTGTATTATGGTCATCGCGGCCCGCGCGTCAAGACCATCCACCACCCAAAGCGAAGGGGATACCCATGGGGATACCCATGTATCGGCAATTTTTCTTCGCGCCCCCTTGCCGGGCGGGACGCGCCGTGCTATGTATAGCTCTACATCGCGGGTGCATGAACGGTCCGCCATGGAGCCGGCTGCCCTATGCAGCCGTAGGGAATGGCGTCGATTTGACATGATAGGGAAAGCACGAGGAGTAGACAACCATGGCCAAGATCGTTTTTCTCGAAGGCGCGTTCGCGGGGCACGAACTGGATATTCCCGACGGGGGGATCAACATCGGCAGGAGCCAGCGGTGCGCGCTGACCATTCCTGACGGCAGAATGTCGGGCGAACATGCGATGCTGCGCCAGGAAGACGGGAGTTGGTGGGTCTACGACCTGCAAAGCTCCAACGGCACCTACGTCAACGGCAACCCGGTTCAGGCCGTCCGCATCGGCGAGAAAGACCGGATCGCGCTGGGCGGGAGCGTATTCACCATGGACTTCAGCGGCCGTAAGGCCAAGGCTTCCGAAGGCGGTCCGGCATTGAAGTCGGGCCAAACGACCGGCGCCGCCCAGCCGGAGACCTATATCTCCCGCCCGCGCAGGGAGAAGCCGGAGGAAACCGCCGGGGCCGCCGCGGGAAAGGCGGCGGAGGCGAGCCGGGACGACCTTCAGACCATCAAGGATTTGAACGCCGCGTACGAATCGATGCGCACGCAGATCGGCCGGGTCATCATCGGCCAGGCCGAAGTCGTCGAACAACTCCTGATCGCCATCTTCTGCCGTGGGCATGCCCTGCTCGTCGGTGTGCCAGGCCTGGCCAAGACGCTGCTGGTGCATACCCTCGGGCACGTGCTGGACTTGAGCTTCAA
>JAQBFL010000455.1:0-13801 GCA_032123415.1 bacterium
TGATCTTCCGGGAGCCATCCGGAAGCTGGGCGTGCTGAACGATGAGTTGCAGCCCCGAGGCGATCTGCTTGCGGATGACCCAGACGGGCAGATCGAGGCCGGCATACAGAGCCAGGGTTTCCAGGCGGGTGACGGCGTCTCTGGGCCTCGAAGCGTGGATCACGGCAAGCGTGCCGGCGTGTCCGGTGTTCACAGCCTGAATGTAGTCCATGGCCTCCGAGCCCCGGATCTCTCCGAGAATCAGCCGCGACGGTCTCATCCTCAGAGCGTTCGTGAACAGGAACCGGAGCGAGATCTCCCCCTTTCCATGAATATCGGGGGGCCGCGTGAGGAGCCGGACCAGGTTACCATGGAGCAGACTAAGTTCCAGGGCGTCTTCAATCGTGATGACCCGCTCGTCCGCCGACATGTACCGGGAAAGAATGTTGATGGTCGTCGTCTTGCCCGTGCCCGTGGCGCCGCTGAACAGGATATTGACCCTGCCCCTCAGGCAGTTGACAAGGAAGTTGGCCATGCGCGCGTCCAATGTGCCGAGATCAACGAGTGTGTTCAGGCTGTCGATCGAACGAATCAGCTTCCGTATCGTGACCGATGTGCCGCCCACAGAAAGAGGGGGGATGGTCACGTTCACGCGGGTTCCGTCGGCAAGGGAGAAATCCGCGCAGGGCGAAGACGGGTCCAGCCGTCTACCGGAGGGTGCGATCATATGGGCGATCACGTAATCGAGGTGCTTGTCGTCGTCGAACGCGATGGGGACATGAACCGCATGGCCGTCCTTTTCCACGTAGATATTGCGGGGGCCATTGATCATGATCTCGGTAACATGGGGATCTGCCAGCAGGTCGTGGATGGGACCGAAACCGCCAAAATCGTCGCACAACTGCTTGATGACCAGCGCTTCGTCTTCGGGATCGATCTCCACGGCTCGCGTGCGCAACCAACCGTCCAGATACTCACGCACTCTCGTCTCAAGGTAGACACGGTTGGTCCCGTCCCAGCCGTCCGTGAGATAGCGGGTTTCCTTGCGAAGCATGTGCTTGAAGTCAGAGACATCCATGGCGCGCCTCCTGGTCACTGTTTAGCATGGGTTAGTGATAAAGAACCGCTTTTCAGGCTGCGCCGGCACCCGCCCACTCGGACAACCTGCGTTTTCACGGAGCAGAAGGTAGCAAGGCCGGGGTGGCGGCGTCAAGATGAACGACAAGGCGCCCTCCGGGCCGGCTGGGGCTACCCCTGCCCGCCGGGAGGACGCGGCGCCAGAACCAGAGACACAGGTGGCGGAGGATGCGCTCGATCACGTCGCGCTCGTTGATCAGGGCCACGATGCGCATTTTCTTCTGGCATTTCGGGTACGGGAGCGGATCAGACTTCCCACACCTTCTTGACGAGCTCACGCCAGTTGCCGCTTTTCATCCTTGCACGATGCCGCGGACAACCTCCGCGATGGCGACGGCCGAGGTCAGCCCCGGCGATTCTATACCCAACAGGTTGATGAATCCCGGCAGGCCGTGGTCCGACTCTTCCCTGATGATGAAATCCCTGAACCCGTCTTTTGGCCCCTGCAATTTCGGCCGGATGCCGCAGGTATCCGGGCTCAGCCACTCCCGTTTGACGACGGGCAGGTACCGCGCCGCCTCGGAATACATCTCCTCCGCGTGCGCCGTATCCACCTGGTAATCTATTTCCCTTATATACTCCGCATTCGGGCCGAGTTTCTCATTGCCGGCCATGTCTATGACCAGGTGCACGCCCAAGCTCACTGCGTCCGGTACCGGGTATATTAGATGCCTGCAACCGGCAGAACGATTCAATTTGAAATATTCTCCCTTGCAGAAATGGATGGTGTAGCCCAGCTTCGCCGTGTCCAGCCCCGCCATCGCCGCGACCTTGTCCGAGAACAGCCCGGCGCAGTTGACGACCTTCTCCGCCTCAAATTCATAGTTGTCGCGTGTGACGCGGATGCGGTAACCGCCGGCACTCCGCGCTATCACCGCGACCTCCGAGTCAAAGACGGAGATGGCCCCGGCTTCCAGCGCCGCGGCGTGCAGGTACCGCATGAGGCCTTCCGAATCAATGATGCCGGTCTCCGGCGAATGGAGCGCGCCGATGCCTTCCACCCCGGGCTCCAACTGCTTCATCTCCGCGCGGGAAAGCATGCGCTGTCCCACGCTGCCGTTGGCATCCCCGGTGGCTTTCAGCTTTTCCAGCGAGCGCAGTTCCCGCTCGTCCAGGGCGACGATGAGTTTGCCGATTTTCTTATGTTTGATGGCGTGCGCGGCGCAGAGCTCGTAGAGGAGCCGGTTCCCCCTGACGCACAGTTTCGCCTTCAGGGAACCCGGCGGGTAGTACATCCCGCCGTGGATCACCTCGCTGTTGCGGCTGGACGTCTCGGCACCGAAGCGCGGGTTCTTCTCCAGAAGCACGACGTCGCCGGCCCCGCTCATGGCCAACTCACGCGCCACCGCCAGCCCCACCACCCCCGCCCCGATTACTGCTGTGCCGGCTTTGTCCATCGTTACTCGTCGTACCCGACTTTCCCGAGGTCTTGCAGGTGCCTTTCCTGATTATTCCAGCTGCGGCCCCATGACGTTCAAGTATCTGTGGCAGCCGTACGCGCACACCCCGATCAGGATCATCGTCCCGGCAAGCATGATCATGGACCAGAGCAGGTTGGACATGGAACTGAGAAACTTCTTCCGCGCGTGGTATCGCTTTGAGTACATCGTTCCGATTCCCAGTTTCCTTGGGAGGGACGACCTCCCCGGTCGTCCGCTCTGCCCCAAGCTAATGTGACGAGAAATCGCTTCTCGGGCTGCGCTGGCACCCGCCCGCTCGGACAGCCAGAAGAAGCACTTTCATGGGGCAGAAGGTAGCAAAGCCGGGGTGGCGGCGTCAAGATGCGCGTTTCCTTCTGGCATTTCGGGCACAAGAGCGGGTCGGCCTCCCACACCTCCCGTCAGTCGCGCCGAGCGAAGGCGCATGTTGGAGTTCACCGCCAACCGAGATCAACTCTTCACGGCCTGGAACGCCATCGCCAACCTGGCGGACATGGCCGGGACGTTCAAAGTCAATGTGGCCGCCCAGTCCGAGACGGGTTTCGACAAGAACAAACTTCAGAACGGCGTCTTGGAACCGTTGCGGGAGGCGGACCTATTGCAGTGAGCAGGAGACTGGGTCGAAAGAGATGAACACGCCAGTGGTTCTTGCTGGTGCCGGAGGTGGGAGTCGAACCCACACACCCTTTCGGGCGGCAGATTTTGAGTCTGCTGCGTCTGCCATTTCGCCACTCCGGCGTAAACGCTCAGGGTTACTTACCACGTCCGACGCCTCCCTTTCAATGACAAAGACGCGCTGGTGACAAAGACGGCTGGACCCTACGCGCCACGCCTCACACCCGAGCCCGCGTCGGAAACTGCACCAAAAGCGTGCACCCGCCACGCGTACGTGTTAAGCTGCGCGGCATGAGAGTGTGCATCGACGCGCAATCCGCCGTAATCCGGCGCACCGGGGTGGGCCGCTACACACACTGCCTGGCCACGGAACTGCTGCGCCTGCGACCTGCCGGCGACGTACGCCTCTTCCACTTCGACTTCCAGCGCCACGGTTGCCCGTTCGACGCACCGCCGGGGACCGTGCGCACGGTGCGCTGGTGCCCAGGCGCCGTGATGAACCAGGCGTGGAAGCGCCTGCACTGGCCTCCCTTCGATCAACTGGCAGGTCCGGCCGATGTCTACCACTTTCCGAACTTCCTCCTCCCCCCGCTGCGCCGCGGGCGGTCCGTCGTCACCATCCACGATGTCGCTTTTCTGCGCATGCCCGACACCATCGAGCCGCGCAACCTCGCAACGCTCGCCGCGCGCATCCCCGACACCATCGCCCGCGCCGACGCCATCCTCACCGTCTCGGAATTCTCCGCCAACGAAATCCGGAGTTTCTTTCCCGCCGCGGCCGGCCGCGTGTACGCCGTGCACCAGGGCCTGGACCGTGTCTTCGCGCAGCCGATCGCCCCGGCCGCCGTCAACGCGTTCAGGCGCCGCTCCGGACTCGACCGCCCCTATCTCCTGACGGTCGGCACGATCGAGCCGCGCAAGAACCTGCCGTTCCTCGTCGATGTGTTCGACCGCATGACGGCATTCGACGGGGAACTCGTCATCGCCGGCGCGCGCGGGTGGAAGGACGGCCCGATCCTCGGACGGCTGACCGCGTCCCGCCGGGCAGACCGCATCCGCCGCCTGGACTACGTCTCTGACGCCGACCTGCCGCTCCTGTATGCCGGTGCCGAGGTGTTCGTCTTCCCCTCGCACTACGAAGGATTCGGCCTTCCCCCGGTCGAGGCCATGGCCTGCGGCACGCCCGTCGTGTCGTCCGCGGGCGGCTCGTTGCCCGAAGTGCTCGGGAACGGAGCGGACGTGCGCCGGGATTTCGACGCGGCCGACTGGGCAGACCGGATCGAGCGGCTGATGTCGGATACGAACGAGCGGGCGCGACTGGTCGAGGCGGGTCGCCGACGGGCCGCCGATTTTTCCTGGAAGCGATGCGCGGAGGCAACGTGGAAACTCTACGAAGACCTGGCGAACTGAAAGTGGCTATGGACGCCCGGTGGATATTCCCCCACATCTCGGGCATCGGCGCCTACACGCGCGAGTTGATTCGCGAGTTCGCCGCCGATTCGTGCGGCGCGCGATTCCTCCTGCTGTTCGACAATGCCACCGTATCGCGCCGGACTCTGAACGAGACCGGCGCCAAGTCTGCGCCGCACATGGAAGTGCGCATGCTGCCTTTCGGCGTCTTCTCGGCCGCGAATCAGGTGCGCCTGCCGTTCATCCTCAAGGAGGAGCGTTGCGATGTTTACCACAGCACGAACTACATGATCCCCCTGGCGCACCGCCGCGGCCGCCCAGGCGCTCCCGCCTACGTCGCCACAATTCACGACGTGATTCCCATGCTCTTCCCCGATCACGCGCCCCACGCCCGCAAGACCCGCCTCATGCCGGTCTTCCGCGGCGTCATGCGCCGCGTGGGTCGTTGCGCCGACCTCATCCTGACAGTCAGCCACCGCTCGCGCCTCGACATCCTCGACCGGTTGCGGATGCCGGCCGCGGATGCCGACCGCGTGCGGGCCATCCACAACGGAGTCACGGCCGGGTTCGACCGCCGCGATGCCGTACCGAGGCGGCTTCCGGCGCCGGGAGCCACCCGCCGGTTGCTCTACGTCGGCCGCGCGGACCCCTACAAGAACGCGGGCCTGCTCATCCACTGCCTGGCGGACCTGCGGACTTCCCTGCCCTTCCCCGTCGAACTGGTCATGGTCGGTCCTCGGGACCCGCGTTATCCGGACGCCGAGAACCTGGCGCGGCGGCTTGGCGTGGCGGAGCACGTCCGCTGGATGAACTATCTCACCCAGGACGAGCTCGCCGCGACCTACACGGGGTGTGACGTCCTCGTCCACCCCTCGCGCTATGAGGGCTTCGGGCTCCAGATCCTCGAGGCCATGGCGTCGGGGTTGCCCGTTGTGTGCACCGACGGCGGGGCGCTGCCCGAGGTGGCCGGCGAGGCCGCCCTGATCGTCCCCGTGGACAACCGGCAGGCGCTGCTGGACTCCATCCGCCGCGTTCTGACCGAGAAGGGTCTTGCGGAGAATCTGGCCGTCAAGGGCCGCGAGCAGGCGGCCAAGTTCCGCTGGCGCGCGTCCGCCGAACGGACCATGCAGGCCTACCGCGACGCCCGCGCAGGCATGCAAGCGCCACGATCATGACGCCTCGGGAACGGCTCGCGGGATACCAACGGGCCTGAAACCGGGCGAATCGGCGTTGATGTACCGGCTTTAGCCGGCTTTCGAGCCGATGAGCGGTTAATGCGAATTGCTGGGCGCGCGGAAATGACGGTTGCGCCCGCTCCGCCCGTTCGGATATCATTCAAATGTCTGCAGGCAAGAAAGAGCAAGTTTACGGAAAGAGATTTCGAATGCGACACTCTGCAAAGTTTCTGGCGCTGGCATGCGTGGCCGCCATGATGGGCTGCAACGACAGCGACGACGGCGGCGCAAGCCGCGATTTTGGCGATAACGATCCTGACACGGTGCTGTGTCTGGGCGACAGCATCACCACCGGACGCGGAGCATCCGGCGGCGGGTATCCGGGACGGCTGGGAGGCATCGTCGGCAAGCGCGTCATCAACGCCGCCGTCAATGGCGCGCAGAGCGCCGACGGAGCCTCGATGGCCGGCGGCATGATGGCAGCCTACAAACCCGGCTTCGTCCTGATCCTGCTCGGCGTGAATGACCTCATCCATGAAGTCGGGGCCGACGCGATCGTCGGCAACCTGCGATCCATCGTCCAGCAGGCGAAGGCGAACTCCAGCGTGCCGATCCTCGGAACCCTGACGCCGATGTACGAGTCTTACGAGGTCTTCAACGACCGCATCGACGATCTCAACTCGCGCATCCGCTCGATGGCCGGCGAGGAGGGGGCCGATGTCGCGAACCTCAACGGGGCCTTTGGAAGCAAGCGCGAGTTGATCCTCTCGGACGGCGTACACCCTTCGGACGAAGGGCACGACGTCATGGCGATCACCTTCGGCGCCGTGATTCAGTAATTCATGAGAATTGCCGGCGGCAGTTTGTGCGGACGGTCCATCGAAGCGCCACGCGGCGATGCGACGCGGCCGACTCAGGACCGCGTGCGGGAATCGGTCTTCGGCGCCCTCGCGGGCGCGCTGCCGGGTTGCCGGTTTCTCGATCTGTACGCGGGTTCGGGCGCGGCGGGCCTCGAAGCCGCAAGCCGCGGCGCCGAGGATGTGTGGTGGGTCGAATCGTCGGCCGCGGCCGTCGCGGTCCTGCGAAAGAACATTTGCAGCCTGTGCGGTGAATTCGGTACTCTCGTGGTCAGGGATGTGTCGGCCTTCCTGAGTCGGCATCCCCTACCCCGGCCGTTCGACGTGGTCTACGCGGACCCGCCCTACGCGGCGAACGGCAAGCCCGGGCAGGCAAGCCGGACTGATGATCGGGGCGGGGACGTGCGCGGGCGCGGGGATTCGCCTGCCGCCGTCATGGACCTGCTGCGCGCGCGCGGGTGGGTGCGGCCCGGCGGGTTGCTGCTGTTCGAGACCGCGTCCCGCGAGACCGTGCAGCCGGCCGAGGGGTGGAAGATGCTGCGCGAGAAGGCCTACGGGCGCACAAAGGTCAACTGGCTAAGATTGGGTGAAACGGCCGCGGAGCCGGAAAGAGAAGTGTGACATGACTCGACTGGCCATCTATGCCGGCACATTCGACCCGCTCACGCTGGGGCATTGCGACCTCATCTACCGTTCGGCGGAGATTTTCCAACGGGTGATCCTGGCGGTCTCCACCAACGTCAACAAGTCCCCGATGTTCACCACCGAGGAGCGCCTGGCCATGGCGCGCGAAGTCGTCAAGGATCTGCGCAACGTGGAAGTCGACACGTTTGACGGACTGCTGATCGAGTACGCCCGGCGCCGCCACGCGCGCGTGCTGATCCGGGGGCTGCGGGCCTACTCGGATTTCGAGTACGAGTTCCAGATGGCCCTCACGAACCGCAAACTCAACCCGCACATCGAGACGCTGTTCATGATGCCCAAGGAGGTCCACAGCTACGTCAGTTCCAGCACGGTGCGCGAGGTAGCCGGCTTCGGAGGCAACGTCGCGGACTTCGTGCCGCCGCCGGTCGTGGACGCGGTGAAGAGGAAACTGGCCCAGGCCGGGGCCTGAGGAGGCTGCGTCATGACGATCCAACCGTGCCATATCCCGCTGGAGGGAGCGGACCGCGAAGGCGAGGAGCCGGCGGAGATTCTGGAACTGGCGGAGGACGACTGCCTGCGCGTCCGCGGCCCCGTCTTTTACAGGCTCCACATCCAGATCGCCGCGCACGAACTGGTGGCTTCCGGCGTCGTTTCGGTACCGGGATCCTTTCGCTGCGCGCGCTGCGCCGCGTGGTTCGACAGGGAGGTGAGCGACGAACGTTTTCTAGTCGCCACGCCCTTTGTCGATGAAACCCAATCGGTGGACTTGACGCCGGACATCCGCGAGGCTATTATCCTCGCCCTTTCAGCTCATCCCGTTTGCCGTCCCGAGTGCCAAGGACTGTGCATGCGGTGTGGAGCGGATTTGAACGAGGGACCGTGCAAGTGTCCGGCCCCCGAGGAATTGCGTTGGGGTGCCTTGGACAACCTGACGCCGCAACGCGCGAAGGAGTAGTCATGGCCGTACCGAAAAGAAAAAAGTCGAAGAGCAGAATTCGCATGCGCAAGCACTCCCATCCGCATCGCACCCTTGTTCCCGCCACCGGCGTCTGCCCGAAGTGCGGCGCGCCGAAGGAACTGCACCGGATCTGCCCGGGCTGCGGTTTCTACGCGGGACGTCAGGCGCTGCCCGCCAGAACGGAAGATTGATCGGCGATGCGCATTGCACTCGATGCCATGGGTGGCGACTTCGCGCCGCGCGAAGTCGTGCGTGGCGCCGTGGACGCGGTTCACGGCCTGAGCGGGATATCGAAAGTGTTTATCGTCGGTGACGAGTCCGCCGTCAAGCGCGAGCTGGACGCATGCGGGGGCGCCTCGCCGAAGATCGAGATCCGTCACGCTTCCCAGGCGGTGGGCATGGAGGAAACCCCCGCCCTCGCCATCCGCCGCAAGAAGGACAACTCGATCAGCCGAGCCATGGACCTGGTTCACACCGGGGAAGCCGATGCGTTCGTGTCGGCGGGAAATACCGGCGCCGTCGTCGTGGCGGCAACCCTCAAGCTGCGCACGATCGAGGGTGTCGAGCGGCCTTCCATTGCCATGGTGCTGCCAACGCAGGAACGCCCCTTTATCCTCACCGACGCCGGCGCCAATACGGATTGTTCGGCGCGCATCCTGGCCCAGTTCGCCGCAATGGGAAGCGTTTACTCACACGTCATCCTCGGCCGCGAGAAGCCCGTCGTGGGCCTGCTGAGCATCGGCGGCGAAGAGTCGAAGGGCAACGATATCACGAAGGAAGCGTTTCGCATCCTGCAGAAGTCGCCGCTGAATTTTCGTGGCAACGTCGAGGGGCACGATCTTTTCAAGGGCCAGACGGACGTCATCGTCTGCGACGGTTTCGTGGGCAACGCGGTGCTGAAGGCCAGCGAGAGCGCCTCGCACGCCATCGCGCACTGGATGAAGCAGGAGTTCCGCCGCACGCCGTTGCGGATGCTCGGGGCGCTGCTGCTGTCCGGGGCCTTGAAGGCCATGAAGAGAAAGATGGACCCTGAGATGTACGGGGGCGCCCCGCTGCTGGGCGTCAAGGGCGTGTGCATCATCGCGCATGGGGCATCCTCGGCCCGGGCGATGTATCATGCCATACGCGTCGCCCGCGAGTCGGTGCACGGGCACTTGAACGAAGCGATCGCGTCCGAGATCGGCCGAATGGGTTGGTAGGGAACATGACATCCATCGAACAATCAGCGAGCACGAAGCGCGTCGGCATCACGGGAACAGGTTCCTGCCTGCCGGACCGCGTCATGACCAATCGCGAACTCGAGAGCATCGTCGAGACAACCGACGAGTGGATCCAGACGCGCACAGGCATCCGTGAACGCCACATCGCCGGCCCGGATGAGAGCACCTCGGACATGGCGGCCCAAGCCGCATTCCGGGCGTTGGAGAGCGCGCGAGTGGATCCCGAGCACGTAGATGCCATCCTGGTGGCCACCTGCACGCCGGACACCATCTTCCCGAACACCGCCTGCGCGGTTCAGGAAAAGATCGGCGCCAAGTCCGCGTTCTGTATGGACCTCAGCGCCGCATGCTCAGGTTTCCTCTACGGCATGGAGGTCGGCCGCGGGCTAATCGCTTCCGGCCAGTGCCGAACCGTGCTGCTGATCGGCGCCGAGAAGATGAGCACGGTCGTCGACTGGCAGGACCGGACGACCTGCGTGCTCTTCGGGGACGGCGCAGGCGCGGTCGTGCTCCAGACGGTCGAGGGCGAGCGCGGAGTCATCGCCAGTTCGCTGGGCGCAGACGGGTCGCTGGGCAATCTGCTCGGCATACCCGGCGGCGGCAGCCGCCGACCGGCCACCGCCGAAAGCGTCGCGGAACGTCTGCATTTCATACGCATGGAAGGCAACCAGGTCTTCCGCCACGCGGTGGTGTGCATGACCGAAGCGGGCCGCAAAGCGCTCGAACAGGCCCACATGGCGCCAACGGATGTGGACTGGGTCATCCCCCACCAGGCCAACATGCGCATCGTGCGCGCCATCGCGAACCGGGCCGCCATGCCTTTCGAGAAGTTCATCACAAACCTGGAACGCGTGGGCAACCTGTCCGCGGCGTCCATTCCGGTGGCGCTCGATGAGGCCGTCAGGGACGGGCGCATCGCGTCGGGGCAGACCGTGCTCCTGGTGGCGTTCGGCGGCGGCTTCACGTGGGGCGCGCTGGTCTTGAAGTGGTAACGGACGTGCCGGGTTTGCCCGGCAGTGCAAGACGGAATGGTATGGAGTCGGGAGGCACCCCATGGCAATGCGTGCATTCGTTTTCGCGGGACAAGGCGCCCAGTTCGTAGGGATGGGCAAGGATCTGGCGGATTCCTACACGGAATGCCGCGACCTGTTTGCCCGGGCCGACGCGGCCCTGGGTCGCGGCCTGTCGGAGATCTGCTTCACCGGACCGGCCGAAGCGTTGACCAGGACGGACAACTGCCAGCCGGCCATTTTCGCCGTCAGCGCGGCGTGCTATGCCGCCCTGAAACACGAACGGCCTGACCTGGCGTTTGCGGGCGCGGCCGGGCTCAGTCTTGGCGAGTGGACCGCCCTCTACGCCGCGGGAGTCCTGAACTTCGAGGACACGCTGAAGATTCTCGAGGCGCGCGGACGGTTCATGCAGGATACCTGCAACGCCGCCGAGGGCGCCATGCTCAGCGTGATCGGGCTTTCGACCGACGCGGTGCGGGCACTCTGCGAGGGTTCCGGCGCAGAGATGGCCAACCTCAACTCGGCGCAACAGACCGTCCTCTCCGGCACGTCCGCCGCCATCGCGAAGGCCGAGACGCTTGCCAAGGCGGCCGGGGCCAAGATGGCGGTACGGTTGCAGGTCGCGGGCGCGTACCACTCTTCACTCATGAAGCCGGCCGCCGAGCGGCTCGCCGAATTCCTTGCGTCGGTCAAATTCCACGCGCCCGCCATGCCGGTGGTCGCCAACGTAACCGGGGCGCCCCACGGTTCGCCGGACTCGATCCGCGAGGCCATGACGCGGCAGGTTACATCCCCCGTGTTGTGGCAGAAGAGCATCGAGTGGTTCCAGGCCAACGGCGTGACCGAGTACGTCGAGTGCGGACCGGGCAAGGTGCTTAGCGGCTTGATCAAGCGCATCGATCGCGCCGCCAACACACTCAATGTGCAGGACGTCGAAACGCTGAAGGCCACGGCGGCCGCGTTGAAGGGCTGACGCCGCGCACGGCGGGTCCGGCAGTTACTAAACGAGAGAACATGGGAGTTCGGAGCATGCTCAAAGGCAAGATCGCCATCGTAACCGGCGCGGGACGCGGCATTGGCCGGGCCATCGCCGAGGAACTGGCCTCAGCCGGCGCCGACCTGGCACTGTGCGATGTGAAGGCCGAATGGTTGAACGAAACCGCCGAGGCCGTGCGAGCCAAGGGGCGCAAGGCGGTTTGCATCGCCGCGGACGTCTGCAAGGCCGCAGAGGTCGAGGCCGCGGTGGATACCGTGATCAAGGAGTTCGGGTCCGTCGACATCCTGATCAACAATGCCGGCATCACCCGCGATACGCTGCTGATCCGCATGAGCGAAGAGGACTGGGACGCGGTCATCGGCGTCAACCTCAAGGGCACATTTCTCTTCACCAAGGCCGTGGCCCGGCCGATGATGAAGAAACGCTCGGGCGTCATCGTCAACATGGCCTCGATTATTGGCTTGATCGGAAACGCCGGTCAGTGTAATTATGCGGCTTCCAAGGCTGGGGTGATTGCACTCACCAAGTCCACGGCCAAGGAGCTGGCTGGGCGGGGTATTCGCGTCAACGCGGTGGCGCCCGGCTTTATCGAGTCGAAGATGACGGAGGTTCTGACGGAGGAAGTTCGTCAGAAGATGTTGGCGGCCATACCGATGCAGCGGTTTGGGACTCCGGAAGATGTCGCGAAGGTCGTCCTGTTTCTGGCGGGAGATCATTCGTCGTACATCACCGGACAAGTCTTGACCGTCAGCGGCGGCATGGTAATGTAGATACGTGAAAAGCCCGAAGGCGGGCGGTAGGTAGCAAGGAGAGACAACATGGCACTGGAAGACAAGGTCAAGGACATCATCGTTGAGCAGCTCGGCGTAGGCGCTGACCAGGTTACGACGGACGCTTCGTTTACCGAGGACCTGGGAGCGGACTCGCTCGACACGGTCGAACTGGTGATGGCCTTCGAGGAAGAGTTCGGCGCCGAGATCCCGGACGAGGACGCCGAGAAGCTGACGACGGTGGGCGCCGTCGTGCAGTACTTGCAGAGCAAGGGCTTCAACGGTTGACCAGGGCATGAGCAGCGAAAGACCGGGGCCGGCGTCGAGCCGGGCGCTCCTCGGTCTTTTCCGTTTCTTGCCCGGCACACAGCAACGGAGCGAGTTCCCGATGAGAAAGGTCGTCATCACCGGTTTGGGCGTGGTTTCACCGGTCGGATCCAAGGTCCAGGAATTCTGGCGCAATCTGACGTCCGGCGTGTCGGGGCTCGGTCGAATCACGCGTTTCGACCCGACGAGTTTTGACGCGCAGATCGCGGGCGAGGTCAAGGATCTGAACCTCGACGAGTTCATTCCGCGCAAGGAACAGCGCCGCATGGATCCCTTCTCCCACTTCGCCCTCTCGGCGGCCAAGATGGCCGTGGTCGATTCCGGCATCGACATGGGCGCGGGCGACCCCACCCGCCGCGGTTGTATCGTGGGTTCGGGCGTCGGCGGCATCTCCACAATCGAGTTGCAGGACGACGTGATCAAAGCCAAGGGGCCCGGGCGGGTCTCGCCGTTCACGATCCCGCAGATGATCGCCAACATGGCCTCGGGGCTCATCGGCATCGAGCACAACCTCCAGGGGCCGAACTACGCGGTCATCTCGGCCTGCGCCACGGGCGCCCACTCGATCGGCGACGCGGCGCGGATCATCGAGCGCGGCGACGCAGACCTCATGCTGGCCGGCGGCACGGAAGCGCCGATCACGCCGCTGAGCGTCGCGGGCTTCGCCTCGATGAAGGCCCTCTGCGCCACGCACAACGACGATCCCAAGACCGGCAGTCGGCCATTCGACGCCACCCGCGACGGCTTCGTCATGGGCGAAGGCGCGGCCATCGTCGTGCTTGAGGAGTACGAATCGGCCCGCCGTCGCGGCGCGACGATTTACTGCGAGGTCGCCGGGTTCGGCATGACCTGCGACGCCTACCACATGACCGCGCCGTCCTCGGATGGCGCAGGCGCCACGCGCGCCATCCTGGCGGCCCTCAAAGACGCCGGAGCGACCCCGGATCAGGTCGATTACATCAACGCGCACGGCACCAGCACCCCCCTCAACGACAAGATCGAGTCCCTGGCCATCAAGACGGCGCTCGGCGAGAGCGCCCGCAAGGTCATGGTCAGTTCTACCAAGTCAATGACCGGCCACTTGCTGGGCGCCGCGGGCGGGATCGAAACCGCGGTCTGCGCACTGGCCATCCGTCACGGCGTGGTGCCGCCCACCATCAACCTGGTCAACCCCGATCCGGAGTGCGATCTGGACTACGTGCCCAATCGATCCCGTCCCATGAAAATCCGGTACGCCCTCTCCAACTCCTTCGGTTTCGGGG
>JAQBFL010000456.1:0-7227 GCA_032123415.1 bacterium
CGCTTTCATGACGCCCACAAGCGTGCTCGCAACGCCATGGGCCAGGCGGAGACGGACGCGGGACGCCAGGCGTTCCGCGTGCTGACGGACCGCTACCAGTTGCTGTCGGAACTCAAGCAGTTCATCGTCGAGCAGTTGAACACGGATCCCCGCCCCTGGATCTGGGGCAGCGGAACCACGGCCGAAGATGTGATGGGCGCGGACGACAACACGATCCGCGTGCGAACGGGGCCGATGTCGTGGAACGACGTCACCGTGGCGCAGATGCTCAAGTTCATCAATATCTACGTCGCCACTTCAAACCAGAAGGTGAAGCTCCGCACGCAGTGCCGGATGGCACTCGCCGCGGCGGTGTACTGCCTCGAGCACGGCGGGCAGAGTGCCGTGGCCGCGGCCCGCACCTACGCGAACCGTGCGGTGGGGTTATGCCCGGATACGTCACGCGAAGTCGAACGGTTGCTCGATTTCGGGTCCGAAAGTCTGTAGCGGGTCCCGCAAAACACCTCGCATTGGCCGCATTGGCCGACGAAGGATGCCCATGCGAGGGGGATAGACAAGTGTCGTTCTTTTTGCGATAGTACATTCATAGTTCTGGGTGCGGTATAGTGACGCTTGGAAAACGAAGGAAAAAGGCTCCGTGCGCCCCTGCGGGTTGTAAGGAGTCTTTAGCTTAGAAGACGCCACGCAAAGCAAGCCGTCAGGCGCAGCTTTGCGGGGGGGGTGCAAGAGCCTCGGTAATCGGTTCCGTGGAGGACGCCATGACGGAGAACAAGCGACTGACGTTCAAGAAACCAGCGGTGGAGAGCGCGCCGGTCGACGCCTCGGCCACGCATACGCGCATAGTCACGCACGGCCATCGCCGGGTTCATCCGACCGCGCACAAGCCGCCGCGCGAACGACGCCGTATGAGTACGGAGATGGCGGTCGGCATTGCCGTGGGCATTCTGGCGGTCGTCGCGCTGGGCGTGATCACCGCGATCTACCGGCAGAAGCGGACCGAGGCGCGCTTCGAGGCGTATAGTCTGCGCAACCAGCGCGATCGCGCGTACGCCGCGTACGACAAGATTGCGCCGTTCGTGGCCAAGGCGGAGGAGGCGAACGAGCGGGTTGACGCCAGGATTGCAGCCGTCAAGGACGACGTGGCATTCGTGACGGGCATCCCTTTCGCGGCGCACATGGCCCCGCGCCGCGCCACCACCCGCCAGGCGGCGCCGTCCGCCCAGCAGCGGTCCCCGACGGCGGCGGCCCCCGTGCGCGCACCGCTTGACGGGCTGAGCGTGGTCGGCCGCGAGACCATCGGGGGACGCGAGTCCCCGGAAGGCCTTCCGACCCGCGAGGAGTTGGATCGGCGGCGCGCCAAGCCGACGGCCCAGCAGCCGGTTGCGCCCGTGCGCGCGGAGCCCGCGGCCGCGCCGCTTGACGGGCTGAGCGCGATCGGCCGCGAGACCATCGGGGGGCGCGAGTCCCCGGAAGGCATTCTGACCCGCGAGGAGTTGGATCGGCAGCGCGCCAAGCCGACGGCCCAGCAGCCGGTTGCGCCCGCTCCCGCGCCCGAAAAAACGCCGGCGGTTCCGACCGAGGAACCCGCGCCCACGCCCGCACCCGCACCCACGCCCGCGGCCCCGGCGCCGAACGACATTGTGGGCGTCGTGCGCTCGATGGTCCGGAACCGCGAGCAGATGGCCGAGAATTTCAGCCGCATGATCGACGCACAGACGCAGGCCGACGAGAAGCGTACGGAAGCCGCGAAGGCGCGCGAGTCCGTCATCGCCGCGGCCGCGGCCGCGGCCATCGAGGAGCATGTGCTGAAGATCGAGCATCTGAGCGGGCTGTCCGACGCCGCGGCGGAGCTCACCGAACAGGACGCGGTGAGATGCCAGACGCTGCGCGCGGCGGAATTGGCGGCGCGCGAAGCGCGCGCCGCCGAGGAGAAGCGGCTACGGGAGGCTGAAGAATTGCGACAGCGCATCGCGGACGAGAAGCGCCGAGCGGTGGAACTGCATGCGAATACCGAGTCGCAGGCGCGCAGTTATGCGTTCGCCGAAGCCCTCGCCGGTCTTGAAGCGGCGCAGCCATCCTTCGGCACCGCCGAAGGCCTCGCCGACCTGGCCGTGCACATCGACCGCTTCCGGCGTCTCGCACGGCAGAAGGAGGCGTTGATCCTCAGTCTCAACAATGAACCGTTCCGCTGGGGGTGGGGACTGACCGCCGCCGCGAGCAAGGACGTGCTGGCCGCCGACGAGCAAGGCGTCACGATTACCGGCGCCTTCGTGCCGTGGGCCGACGTGTCCGTGCCGCAGATGCTCAAGTTCCTCGACCACTACGGCCGCGCGCCAGACCGTCGGCTGAGCGAACAGGCGGACGATTCGTTCACCACGGCTATCCTGCTCGACGAGTTGGGGCTGCGGGACGAGGCCCGCACGCGGGTGAGCGAGGCCGTGGAGGAAGCAGATCATCTGCGGAGCGAGGTGAATCGCCTTATGCCCGGCCTTCTTTAGAAGTGGCGAAGCGGAGACTTTTCCGTCTTATGCAGATGCCCGGGTTCAAAGTGATCGACAAGATCGGCGAGGGCGCCATGTCCGTTGTGTGGAAGGCGCGCCAGGAATCGCTGGACCGCACGGTGGCCATCAAGACGCTCAAGCCTCATGTTGCTGAAGATCCCGAGGAGGTGCGAGGCCTGCTCAAGGAGGCGCGCGCGGCAGCCGCGCTCAAACACCCGAACGTGGTGCAGGTCTTTGACATCGGCGAAGCCGAAGGAACCCCGTACATCGTCATGGAGTTCATCAACGGACCGACCGTTGGGCGTCTGCTCGAACAGCGCGGCCGCCTCTCGGCGAAGCGAGCGCTTTCCATCGCGCAATTCGTGGGCGAGGCGTTGGCGTATGCGTGGGACAAAGCGCGGCTCGTCCACCGCGATATCAAGCCGCACAACATCCTGATCGACAGCGACGGGGTGGTCAAGCTCGCCGACTTGGGCATCGCCAAGATGGTCGATGCGGGCACGCTCTCCACGCAGATTCGCGCCGGCGTGCTCGAGGGCACGCCGAACTACATCGCACCCGAGCAAGCCCAGTGCCGCGAGAACATCGATTTCCGATCCGATATGTACGCGCTGGGCGCCTCGCTCTATCACATGGTGACGGGGCGCATGCCGTTTGCCGATCTGCCTCCGATGCAGGCGCTGGAGATGCAGAGTTCGGGACATCTTCCGAACCCGCGCGATATCGCGCCGGACATCACGGTAGGCACGGCGCAGTTGATCGGGCGGCTTATGCACAAGGACCCCTCCCGGCGCTTCGACAGTTGGCGGACGGCCGTGGACGTCATCAAGCGCACGATGGAGGGGCGGATGCGGCTGGTAGGCGTGTCCGCGTACGCGGGCAGCACGGTGGCGCCGCCGACCGCGGCGGGAACGGGGGACGCGGAGTCGGAGAAGCCTGCGGCAAAGCCGCACGGCGACGGCGTCAGCGGCCTCGCACTGGCGTGGACGATCATGATCCTGCTCTGGGCGACCCTGGCCTATCAGCGCCTGCACCGCCAGCCCCTGGAGCACATCCCCGAAGACGCGCCTCGGCGTGTGTCGGTTGCGCCGCCTCCGGGCGAGCGGCTCGTGCCTCCGGTTGTGCCGCGGCCGCAGCACACGGGGTCGGCGCCCCAGGCCGCGCCGCCTGCCGTGCCTTCGCAACGGCCGCTCCCTCGACCCCAGCCGGCGCCCGCGGCATCTTTGAACGATACGCTGCAACTGGCCGGCCGGTTTCTGTTTGCCGAGAACTTCCGCGCCGCGCTGGACTTCGTGGCGGCCGAGGCCCGCGCTAATACGGACCCCGCGCTTCGCGCGTCGCTGGAGGAGGTGGGCGCCTTCGTCGCAAAGGTGGCGGCCGTGGACGACGACATTGTGGACGCCTTCATGCGGCATGTCGGCACCGAGGTGACGATCGTTCACAACGGCCAACCGCGCGAAGTGTTCATGAGGACCGTCGCAGCCGGCAAGGTCAGTGGAACGCTGGCGACCGCCGAGGGGCCGAAACCGATCGAGTTCATGATCGCCCAGCTCAACGCGGGGGAACGCAACCGGTGGCTGGGCAAGGCCGATACGCCCGCCCGCAGCGCCATGAAGGCCATCCTCCATCTGCGGGAAGGGGAACTGGACGCCGCGGCGGCGCTGGCGCCACACTGCGGCCCGCTCTCGGGCCTGTTGGAGGGCGAGATCCGCGAGCGGCGAAAGTCGACCGTTCGACCCGCGCCAGCCGCGAGAGGCGGCGCGGGTTGACGGCCCGTCCTGGCATGGATCACGCCGCGGCCGGGCGGCGGGCGCAGGCGCTGCGCGAGGATCTGGATCGCCACAACCGCCTCTACTACATGGAGGCGCGCCCCGAAATCACGGACCGCGAATACGATGCGCTGCTGTCCGAACTCCGCGAGATCGAGGCGCGCTTCCCGGACCTTGCGACCCCCGACTCCCCCACGCAGCGCGTCGGCGGCGAGCCTCTGGCCGAGTTCCGCCACGTCCGGCACGCGGTGCCCATGATGAGCCTGGACAACACGTACCGGCGCGAGGAGGTCGCGGAGTTCGACGCGCGCGTGCGCAAGCTCCTGGGCGGCGCCGCGCCGGACTACGTCGTGGAGCCCAAGATCGACGGAGTGGCCGTGACCCTGACCTACGAGCGCGGCGCGCTGACACTCGCCGGCACGCGGGGCGACGGTGTGACGGGCGATGACATCACGGCCAACGCACGCACGATTCGCGTCGTGCCGCTGAAGCTGCGGACCGCGCATCCGCCGACGCTGCTGGAGGCGCGCGGCGAGGTCTACCTGGGCAAGGAGGGCTTCGCGCGGCTTAACGAGCGCCAACAGGAGAGCGGGCTGGCCCCGTTCGCCAACCCGCGCAACGCGGCGGCGGGGTCGCTCAAGCTGCTCGACCCACGGATCGTCGCGGCACGGCCGCTTTCCGCGGTGCTCTACGGCGCGGGCCGGATGGAGGGGATGAGCCCCGGCACGCAGGCTGGGCTGATCGAGAGCTTCGCCGCGCTGGGACTCCCGACGCCGCCGGGCTGGCGGCGCTGCGCGGATATCGGCGAGGTGCTGGCCGCCATCGATGCGCTCTTCGCCCAACGCCACGGGTTCCCGTTCCAGATCGACGGGGCGGTCATCAAGGTCAACGACCGTTCACTCTACGAACGGCTGGGGGCGACGGCAAAAAGTCCTCGCTGGGCCGTCGCCTACAAGTACGAGCCCGAACGGGCCGAGACCACGCTGCGCGACATCACGGTCCAGGTCGGCCGCACCGGCGTGCTGACCCCCGTGGCGGAGCTGGAGCCCGTGACGCTGGCGGGCTCGACCATCCGGCGGGCGACGCTACACAACGAGGACGAGATCCGGCGCAAGGACATCCGTGTCGGAGATTGCGTCGTCATCGAGAAGGCGGGCGAGGTGATTCCGGCCGTGGTGCGCGTGCTGACGGAGCGGCGCACGGGCGCCGAGAAGCCGTTCGCCATGCCGACGGCCTGCCCGGCTTGCGGCGGGCCGGTCGGTAGGCGGGAGAACGAGGTGGCACTGCGCTGCGAAAGCCTGCTGTGCCCTTCCCAGGGCGCGCGGCTGCTGGACCACTTCGCGGCGCGGGACGCGCTCGATATCGAGGGCGTCGGCGGCATCGTGTCCGAAAAGCTGTTCGAGTCCGGACTGGTCGGAGATCCGCTGGATCTTTTCGGCATCGATGCCGGCCGCCTGGCCGGGCTCAATCTGGGTACGGAGAAGGAAAAGCGGCGATTTGGCGAGAAGAATGCGGCGCGCGTGATGGAATCGTTGGGGCGCGCGCAATCCATGCCCCTGGCGCGCTGGTTGCATGCGCTGGGCATTCCGAATGTCGGCAAGACGATTGCGCGGCTGGTCGCGGCGTGCCATCGCGACCTGGAGGATGTGGCCTCGTCCGCTGCGCTGGCGGCCGTCTTGGAACTGGACGAGGCGAATGAAGCGGCGCTGCGCGAGAATCCGAACTCGCGGACGCATCCGCTTGAAGCCGCGGCGCGCAGGAAAGCGCTGGAAGCGGCGCTCGCCGGCACGGCGGGAGACGAGCGCGACCGGTTGCAGGCCGGGATCGAGGCGGCGCGCCGTGAGGAGCGGGAGGAACGGAGCAGGCGCGAAACGCGGCACGCCGCATGCCTCGAACGGGTGCGCGAGCTTGAGGCCGTGATCGGGCAGAGCGGACTGAAGGGCGGAGAGGTCGGCCCCGTCGTGTCGCGCAGCATCGCGGAGTTTTTCGGTTCGCCGCGGGGTGTGGCGGTATTGAGGCGTCTGGCGGAGCTTGGCATCCGGCCCGAAGGCGGGCGGGGCGCCGACGCAGGGGTTGCCGCCGCGGGCGAGGGGCCCCTGAGCGGACTCACGTTTGTGTTGACCGGGACTTTGGACTCCATGACGCGCGACGAAGCCGCCGCGGCCATTCGAGAGAGGGGCGGCGTTGTTGTCGCGGCCATCAGCGGCGCGACGTCGTATCTCGTGGTCGGCCAGAACACCGGCGCCCGGAAGACCGCGCGCGCCGCGGAACTGGCCGTGCCTACGCTCGACGAAACCGCGTTCCGGCGGCTGTTGGAGGCCGGAGAATCGCCGACGCCTGTTGCGGCGAAGCCGAAGCCCGCCCCCGCGCGGCCGCGTCAGCAGGAACTTTTTTGAGGGCCGCGCGCAGGGCGGCGAGAATCTTGCGGTCGGTGGCGGCAAAGGGGTAGGCGTCAACCGCGGCCAGCGTGACCCACGCGTGGTCGGCGACGCCAAGGTGGCGGAGACGTCCCCGGAGGTGCCGCGCGTGGTAGGCGTGGAGGGAAATGCGGAAGTGGGTGTAGGCGTGATCGACGCTGACCACATGGTCGCCGACCTCGATCTCCATGCCGAGTTCCTCCATGATCTCGCGCCGCAGAGCCTGCTCGCGCGTCTCTCCTTCTTCCACTTTTCCTCCGGGGAACTCCCACAGTCCGCCCAGCATGCCGTCGGGGGGGCGTTGTGCAATGAGGAAGCCGGCGGTGGGCGTGGGGCGGCCCCGCCAGACGATTGCCGCAACGACGTCCAGATGCGGGATCCTGGCGCGGGCCGGTCGCACGGGGCGTTCGAACTGCGTGCCGCGGCGCCGGGCCAGACAGAGCGAGCGCAGGGGACAGTCCACGCAGCGCGGCGCCGCGGGCAGGCAGACTCGCTGCCCAAGTTCCATGAGCGCCTGGTTGAAGTCGCCCGGCCGGTCCG
>JAQBFL010000457.1:0-4982 GCA_032123415.1 bacterium
GATCTTCGTTGCCGACCTGGTACACCACGACGCTCGCGGCCCGCTTGCCGTTGTAGGTCGTCTCGCGGTCTTCGTCCGCGAAGGCGTCTTCGATGGTTGCGATGTCCCCGAGCTTCACGACCATTCCGTCCGGCCGGGTCAGGATGGGGATATCCGCATACTCGGCCCCGAGCCGCCGCCTCTCGTCGGTGCGGATGAGGATCTCGCCCGCGTCGGTCTTGACACCGCCGCCGCCGAGTTCCACGCTGGAGCGCGTGACGGCAGCCGCGACCTGTTCGAGCGTGAGCCCATGGCGCCTGAGTTGTTCGCGCGGCACGTTGACGGCGATCTCCAGCGGGCGTACGCCGCTCAACACGGCCATCGTGATCTCCGGGTCGAGCGCCAGCTCGTCCTTCACGCTCAGGGCCAGCCGCCGCAGGATGTCCTCGTCCATATCGCCGTGAATCACGAGGGACAACACGGCACGGCGGGCCACGTTGAGGCTCACGGTCGGCTTTTCGGCGTCCTCGGGCAAACTCGTCAGGCGGTCGACTTCGTTCTTGATGTCCTGCACCACGGTGTCGCCGTCGGCTTCGGCCAAAAGTTCCGCCGTAACGACCCCAACGCCCTCCCGGGCCGAGGAGTTCACGCGCTTCACGCCCTCGATGCCGCGGATGGATTCCTCGACGGCCAGCAGGATGCCCTGTTCGACTTCGGACGGACTGGCGCCGGGATAGGCGACCGAGACCGACACGGTGTCGAGCTCGAAGACCGGGAACACCTCCTGCCGGATGCGCGGAATCGCCAGGACGCCCCCGATGAGAAATGTCATCATCAGGAGGTTGGCGGCCACACTATTGCGCGCCATCCAGGCCAGCGGCCCTTGGGAGGGTCTTTCGCCGTTCATTCGGTCTTCTTCCCTTCGGGCTGCCGATCGCTCCGCGCCTTCCGCTCCACGAGCAGCATGCCCGGGATCGGCACGGGGATGGCGCTAACGACCAGCCGCTCGCCCGCATCAAGTCCCGCCGCAATCATGGCCACGCCGCTCTCGCGCCGAACCACGTCCACCTTGCGGACATCCAGCCGGCTCTCGGCGTTCTTGATCCACACCCGGACCCCCTCCCGCAGCACCGCGGACGGAATCGGCGTGGCGGCAACCGACCGCCCTTGCATCGTCACCTTCACGTAAGCGCCGAACGGTATGGCGTTGGTCCCCGAGGCGGCGAAAGGCCCTGAAAGACTGAGCAGAACACGGGCCGTCCGCCCCTGCGGATCGAGATCGGGCAGGACGCGAACCAGCCTGGCTTCGCGCCGCGCGGCGATGGCGCCGTTGTCCCAGATGACCGTCGCGGACGGGGCGTTCTCTTCCCCATCCTGCTCCGCGGTGCGCAGCCAACCCGCCTCGGCCGCCGGCAGCGTCGCCAGCACCCAGGCCTCGTCGGTCCCCGCCAGTTCGGCCACGCGCGTCTGGGGAGACACCACCTGCCCCACGTCGATCGTCTCGTCGAGGGCCACGCCGTTGAACGGCGCGCGCAATTCCGTCCGCTCGACATCGAGCTCCGCCTTCTTCAACGCCGCTTCGGCGGCGGCCAGAGCCTCGGCCACCGCGCGCAACTGGGGTTCGCGCAGCGCCAGTTCGCGGTCCGGCCCTTCGCCCCCCTCGCCGCCGAGCGTCCACTCCTCCTCGGCCACCCGCTTCCGGGCTTCCTCCATCCTCAGTTCCAGGCGCGCCTTTTCCACCGCCGCGCGCTGCTGGGCCGCCGCGGCCTCGTAATTGCGCGGGTCGATGCGCATCAGCGGCGCGCCGGCCGTCATGAGGCCTCCGCGCGTCAGCTCGGGGCTCTTCCAGACGACCAGCCCGCCAACCTCCGGAAGCAACTGCACACGCAAGCGCGGCTCCACAACGCCCATCGCCTCAACCGTGACTTCCACTCCCGCCGCGGGACGCGCCGCCTCGATCGTCTCGACGACGACCGCCAGCTCGGCCGGCTTGCGCGTGGGCGCGGCGGGCCTGGACTTCACAAGGTAATGCGCCGCCAGCAGCGCCAGCGCCAGCAGAACAGCCGGTACGACAAAATGCCGGATCCGATTCTTTCGTCCATCACTCATCGTTCTTGCTTCCTTCCCGCAAACCCGCCCGACCGCCGTCCACCGGCGGGGAGACCGCCCGTTCCAACCCCGGCGCCCCCAGCGCGCGCCACAACTGAATGCGGTACGCCATAAGCTGCCGGCGCGCGGCAACCAACTCGCGTTCCGCCACTCGCAGCCGATCCTGCGAGATCAGCGTGACGAGGTAGTCGGACAGACCTTTACCATACCGCGACCGCGCCTGCTCGTGCGCGACCCGCGCGGCATCGCGGCGCTTCGCGGCGAGTTCCGCGGTCTCGCGCTGGCCGCGTTCGCCGCTCCACGCATCCTCGACCTCGCGCACCGCCGTAAGGAGCACTTCTTCCGCGCGCGCCAGGCGTTCGTCCCGCACGGCCTTCGACCGATCCACTTCGGCGCGCTTGCGGCCGCCGTCGATCAGCGGTTCCGCCAGCGACCCCGCCAGGTTCCAGATGCTCGTATCGAACAGCTCCTCGATCGTGGACGTCGCGTAGCCCGCCGAACCCGACAACCGGATGGCGGGCAGCCGGGCGGCCACCGCGGCCGCCACGCGCTCGTCCGCGGCCCGCACGCGAATCAGGGCCGCACGCACGTCGGGGCGCGCCGTCAGAAGCTCGGCGGGAATGCCCAGGTCGAACACGGGGACCGGCGCGGCGAACATGCTTTGCGGCTCCGTCAGCAGCGCCGCGCTCGGCGGAAGTCCAGCCAGGACGGCCAGTTGATGCCGCAGCATCTCCGCCGCCGTCTTCGCGCCAGGCAGCAGCGCCTCCGCGGCAGCCACCTGCTCGCGTTGCTGAAGCACGGCCAGCACGCTCTCCAGCCCGCCGCGGTAACGCAGCTCGACAAGCCTCAGGTTTTCCGCCGCCGCCGCCGCCTGTGCCGTCAGCAACTCGATGGTCTCACGCTGCGCGGCCAGCCCGAACCACGCCTCGGCCATCTGCGCGGCCAGCGTCACGCGCGCGGCGCGCCAATCGGCTTCGGCCGCCTCGGCGTCCCGCCGTCCGGCCCGGTCCGCCGCGCCGATGCGTCCCCACAAGTCCAGTTCATACGATGCCGCCAGCCCCAGGTTGTAGAGGCTCGAAGTGACCGCCTGCCCCGCCGACGCCCCGGCCGTCGACACCGTCTTGCCGCGTGCGGCTTTGCCCTCCGCCGACACCTGTGGGTAGACATCCGCGCCGCCCGCCCGCGCGGCCGCGGCCGCCTGCTCCAACCGCGCCGCGGCCTGACTCAACCCCGGGTTGTCCGCGAACGCCTTGCGCAGCAGCGCATCCAGGCCCGGGGACTCGATGAACGCCGAGAGGGCCGCGGCATCGACCGCCTCGGCGCCGGCGCCGCCATACGCTTCGGGCACGGCCAGGGCGCCGTCGGCGGGGTCGCCCGCCGGCGTTCGGCAGCCGCCGCACGTCAGCGCGAAAGCCGCGAGGGCCGCGGCACAGGCCATCGTCGGAGTTTTCAGCCTCATATTAGAACTGATGGTGATAGGTCAGGAAAGCCCCGAAGGTGTCGCGCGTGTAACTCAGCGTTTCCGCGTCGCTGAAGCGCTCGACCCGTTCGACGTAGGTGCTGAAAGTCGTTTCTCAGGAAGTCCGCGAGAGCCCTGGTGGCCGTGAGCTGGTTCTGCCAGTCGCTATAGTCGCGATCCTCGGCCAGCGCGGGATCCACGCTGTTGATGGACGACCGGAACTTCAGCGTCGTAAGGTCGCCGGTCCACTGGATGTCGTAGGAAAAACCGTCGTAGATTTCGGTCGAGCTCCAGCCGTCGCGCACGCCGCGCGTGTAGGTGAGTGTGTGCTGGAGATTCTTGGCCAGGTCGGTCTGCAGCGCAACGTTGCCCGTCATGGCGCTCGTCGTGTCGTCGGAATCCTCCGTGGTCTCTTCGCCATCGGTTTCCTCCACACTGGCGGCGCTGCTGTAGATCGTGGAAACGCCCAGCGAGGCGGTCAGGGTCGAACGGTCGCTGAGCGGCAGGCCCATGCGCCCGCCTTTGTCGAACTCGGCGAACAGGCTGTAGTCCTCCTGCCGCGTGTCCTCGTGCGTTTCGAGCTCGTAGTCCGTGAACCCGAGCCCCGCCGCGACGCCGACGCGCAGGCCCTCGATGAGTTCCTGCGCATAGCGCAGGCCGAAGCGATGCGAGACGCGCTCCTGGTCCTCGAACTCGTCGTCCATCGGAAACCAATCTTCGCGCGACGTCGTGGCGGTCACGGTCTTGTCCTTCGCCATGTGCCAATCCAACTGGGCGCCCACGGTGTTGGCGAAGTACTCGTAGCGCGAACCGCCGTAGCGGTCATCGATGCCCCGCGTATCGACGTAGTCGGTCTTGTACACGGCCCGTTCGTAGAGCGTGCCGGTCAGATAGGGCGAGATGCGAAAAGAGGACGAAATGGTCGCGTAGACGCCCTCCTCCACCAGGTCGAAGAACCAGTCGTTCTCCTGGGTTCCCAAGGGGTAATACGCATAGGAGATGCGGAAGGACGCGTCCACATCGGCGTGGCGCGAAAGGATCAGGTAGTTACGGAACGTCAGCGTGGAGATGATGGGGAGATCGCTGCCGTCCTCGCGAATCTCGCCGCGCTCGTTGTCGATCAGGTAGTCCGTTCCCACGCCGCTGCTGCGCGTGTAGCGGTATCCGACACTCTCGGTCAAGGCCGCCGTGGAGTAGAACGGCCCCAGCCGGAAGGTGGCGTAGTCCGGCGGCGAGACTTCTCGATCGGCCGAGATGTACACCGCCTGGCCGCGAACCGCGCCCGCGGCCGCGAGCCACAGAATACAGGCCGCGCCGAGGGCCGCGCGCGCGCGTGGACGCCCCGCCATGCCTAGCCAGTCAATCGCTTTCATGCTCGGTCGTCCTCCTGCGCAACAGGACCAGGGTTGTGCTGGCCTGGCCAAACCGCTCGAAC
>JAQBFL010000458.1:0-3035 GCA_032123415.1 bacterium
CCCTCGCCGCCCCGCAGCCAGTCTCGCAGCGGCGGCTCCAGCGCCGTCCAGGCCAGCATCTCGTCACGCGCCGCTTGGCCTTGCAAGGAGTAAAGGAAGAGCTTGTTGCGCTCGACCGTCAGGGCGTATCTCTGCCCGCCCCAGATCAACAGCGCCGCCACGTCGCCGCTGTTGTGCCAGGTAATCGTTCCCGACCCGATGCGCCACCCGTCCTGCCGGCGCGCCGTGTCCCGCGCGGGGCGGGGTATGCCCTCTCGTTCCAGCCAGGCGATGACCTCGCCTGGCAGCGGCCAGGCCGGCTCGGCCCCGGCCCGGCGGGCCAGCGCGTCGCAGAGCCACACCGCCGCCGTCGGGGGAGTGTCGTCCAGGATACGCACCCGCTTTGGCGCGCGCAGGATGAGGACGTCCGAGACGGCGATAGAAAACTCCCCTCGTTCCCAGCGCCCATTCTGGTAAAGCTGCCAGGCCCAGAAACTGTGGAACAACGAGTAGGTGGTGCGGTCCAGGGCCTGCCGGACCTCGGCTTTCCATCCGGCCTCGTCCGCCTCGCTCCATCCGCCCACGATCTCCCAGGCTTGCCTGAGCGCCGCGCCCGGCGGCGCGATGATTTCCGCCGTCTCCCCGCGCCCTTGCAGGCCCACCCGCCAGCGGTCGCCCGCGACGCGCTGCAAGACCGGCGCAAAGCCGGGGAAGAGCAACTCTTCCTGGCCCAAAGGGCGCAGCGACATCGCCTGCCCCTCGTCCACCACCGCCCGGTGGAGCGCGTGGGCGTCGGCGTCGCCCGGTAGATTGCCGCCCGGCATGTCGCCGGCAATGGCCTGCAAAAGCTGCTGCCGGTGGGTGAGGAGAAAGCCCAGGCTGTAAAGCTCATCCTGCGCGTCGCGCGGCAACTCGTCAAAGCCCGCCAGTGCGCGGCCGTCAGGCGTCAGTATCGCCGTCAGGTCTTCCAACGTCATCCCGGCCACCAACGGCGGGGGCAAAATCTCGCCGTAGGGGCCGCGCTCGAATTGTATTTGTATGCTCATATCGTCTCCTTCAACTGGCCGGCTGCCAGGAGCCTTGCCGGTACAGCCTCAAAGCCGCCAGTTTGTCTTCGGTGCGCGCTCCCCTGAAAATCGTGTCCAGGAATTGCCGCACGCTGCTGTCGTCGCTAGATCCTTGCCCGTGGTGCTGTCCAAGCTGCTGTGGGTCTGGCAGTCTCCGTACCGGAATCGTCTCGGCCGATCCCATCACCATCCCCGCCGCCAGGCGGACGTTTTGCTGGATCCTGCTGGCGTCCACCGAGCCGTCGAACTGGCGGAACTCGACGCGGTGATCGCGTGAGTGTTGGTAGTTGAGGCCCGCCCGACCGGCAGAGCGGCAAAAGTTGTCAACGTCGTTCATCGAATCAAAGTTGCGCGGGCGTAGGGCATCTCTATTTATGAGCGGTGGTGAATAGCCGTATCCCATCCCGGCCCCCCGGTGACGTTCTCCTCGGGCCGACATGCGGTATATCACGTCCTGAAAGGCCCCGTACACGCGGGCCAGTCGCCGCCATCTCCGGGGGTCGGTGTCCAACGTCTGCGCGACGCCGACGTGGACGTGCCCGCCGCAACTCCGGTTCACCGTCCCGCCCTCTTCCTGGATGATGGCGCACACCCGTTCCAACTGCCGCCAGTGTTCAGGGTCGTCGGACAGGGCTGGGCTGATGACCTCGATGCCGCCGGCCGACAGCGAACAATCGCGTTCGATGCCCCACACTTGCCCGCCGCCGTGTTGGTCGCCACAGTGATAACCTCGCAGGTCGTCCTGGGTCGTCAAGCCCTCGGCCCGCAGCCTACTCACGACGCGCCCAGAGAAACCAGAGTCTCCGCTACGGTTCGGCACGCACTCGATCTCCACGCCAAAGGTGAGCGGCGCACCATTCAGCACATTCTCGTACTCGTACTCATAATCCGTCCGCTCCACGTACACTTGAGCCGCTTCCCAGACATCGTCGTCGCGGAAGCGGGTAGGCCGGGCTTGATCGGCCAGGCGTCGGCGGTGGGCCTCCAGGGCGTCGTCCACCGCCTGCTGCTCGCGGGCGTCGTTGACGACGGCCTCGACCTCACGCCGGGCGACCCAGGCGGCGGCGTCGCTGCTTGGCTCTATTTGCCCGGCGTGGGTGGGCATGTCGGCCGGCAGCGGGTCGCGGGCAGGGGCTTCTGCCTCGTCCCCGCGCCACCAGTCCAGCGCCTCCACACCCACATCCCGCCTCAGCACGCTCCCTACGGCTTCCATGTGCCGGCAGGGACCCTCGTGAGAGCGGTAGCGGTATTGGGGACAATTACACCCCCCCTCGCGCCTGACCCGATAAGTCCGACCGGACGCCGACGTGACCTCGGCCGTATCCTCGTCCGGCTCAAAATTCACTTCGACGCTTTCACGTCTCCGGCGCGTGGAAGACCATAGCAAGAGGGACGCGGAGCCTCTGGATGCAAGCTCGGTCCAGAAGGCAGGCGGTCCCCCTGGGACGTTGAGAGGGGCCGCCTCGCGGTTGGTCGGGCAGCGCGGATTGTGACAGTCGCCTGAGCGCGGCAGGAAAGCCCTGCAGGTATCGCAGCGCGGGGGTAGGCGGCGCGCGGCCCGGCGTGCGGCCGTGGCGGCTTGACTCTCGGCCAGGGCCAACTCGCCCAGGCGGATCATGACGGCGTTGTGCAGCCGGGGGGCATTCTCGGATATGGCGTTCAGCATCTCACGGTCATCCAGGTGAAAAATGGCCTCGGTACGCAGCATAACGCCCTCGTCTCGCGCGGCGGCGACTTGCCGCACCATAGACTGGGATGCCCGGCGGACGAGCTGCATACGAATTGCATCGGTCATGCTCTGATCACCCAGCAGCCTATCTGCCGCGTCCCTGGCGGTGATTTGTCCGGCCAACACTGCCCCGGATTGCAAGTCGGGACTCCGGCGCAGCATCCTCTCCAGCACGTGCGCCTCGTGGATGGCCTGCCCTGCCCGTCCCCGGTCGGTGGTAAAGGCCACCAGCGCCGGCGGCCAGCCTCGGGCCTCTCCCT
>JAQBFL010000459.1:0-2736 GCA_032123415.1 bacterium
GGTGAAGCAGGATGCTTCTGCCCTGGCTGTCCGCCCGTTGACACGAGCGCGCCGCTCGTGCATGATAGCGACATGGAACCGCTGGACGGAATCGAAGCGCGCGTGCTGGGGAGTCTGATCGAGAAGGAACTGGCGACGCCGGATTACTACCCGATGACGCTCAACTCGCTCCCGGCGGCCTGCAATCAGAAGTCCAACCGCGACCCGGTCATGCAGTTGGAGGACGGGGTTGTCATCAGGGCTCTGGACGGGTTGCGCGCGGCGCAACTGGCCTGGGAGGTTTCCATTGCCGGCACCCGGGTGCCGAAATACAAGCATCGCGCCGCGGAGCGCTTCGGTTTCAGTCCGCGCCAGGTGGCGGTGCTGTGCGAGTTGCTCGTGCGCGGGCCGCAGACCGTGGGGGAGCTGCGGACGAGGGCCTCGCGCCTGGTGCCGTTGGAAAGCGTGGACGAAGCGGCAGAAGTCCTCAACGAACTGCTGGCCTCGGCCGAGGGGCCTTTCGTCGTGTTGCTCCCGCGTGAATCGGGGCGTCGCGAGCCGCGCTACGCGCACTTGTTGTGCGGGCCGGTCGAAGTATCTGACGTGGCTGTCGCAAGTTCTGACGGAACGGGGAGTCCGCAAGCCGCGTCCCCGGGGCGGGACCGCATCGCGGCACTGGAGTCGGCCGTGTCCGAGTTGCGCGAGACCGTTCGCGCCTTGCAGGAGAAGGTGGACGCACTGAGGTTGCGGAGCGAGAGCCCAGGAGGGTGACGGCTATGAGTATCCTGTCTGCGTCTCGTCACAGGCGCGGATGTCGTCGAGTTCCTCGATCCGCCAGGCCAGGGCGCCGGTGGGGCAGGCATTGACGCAGTCGGCCTCGATGCCGCGCAACGCTTCGGTGAGGTCGGTATGAAACGGCGCCGCGACGCGCATGGGGAACCCGCGCCCTTCGAAGCATAACCCCGGCGCGCTGTGGCGCGCCGCGGACACGCGCACGCAGAGCCCGCAGGAAATGCACTTTCCCGGCTCGTAGACGATGTCGGGGTGTTCGAGGTTCTTCGTCAGGGGTCTGCGCTCTCCCGCGAAACGCGATGGTCGCGCGCCGTAGTCCTGTGCGCAGTCCCTGAGGCGGCAATCGTCGGCGCGGCGGCAGTCGCAGTGCAGGCAACGAGCGGCCTCGGTCACGGCCGCTTCGTCGCGCACCGGGCCACCGCGATCGCCGGGCATGCGCGCCGCGGCCGACGCCTCGCGCAACATCTCGAACAACTCCGCGGCGTTGGGGCGGCCGAGGTTGGAATTGAAACGCCGTTCGGGGGGCGTCGGGCCGTGGCCGCGGACGGCCAGGTCCGCCGCCGCCGCCGCCTCTTTGCCCAGGCGGATGGCCTGGATCGCGGTCTTGCAGGGGCCCGCCGCCGCGCCGGCCGCGAAGACGCCGGGGATGCTGGTGGCATGAATCTGCGACTCGGTGCGCACGCCGTGCTCCGTCAGTTCGAGGCCGGGGATGGCGTGCGGCAGGCGCCAGTCCGCGCCGACGGCGAGGATCACGGCGTCGGAGTCGCGCCGCAAGGCGTCAAAGCTCGCGGCATCGAGCGCGTGGCCGAGTTCGAGGCGCACGCCGAGGCGCTCCAGCCAGGCCGCATCGCGCGATACGCAGCCGGGAGGTAGCGTGTCGGCCGGGATGCGTGCCAAGGCGCCGCCAACGCGCTCCGCGGCCTCGAAGACGGTGCAGCGGTGACCCAGCAGCGCGGCGGTCGCGGCGGCCGCGAGGCCGGCCGGCCCGGCGCCGACGACCGCAATGCGCTTCCCGCTATCCGGTGCAGGCGTCGGAATCTCGGCCGGGGCGTCCAGGGCGGAATCGCCGACATAGCCTTCAATGCGGCCGATGGCGATGGCCGCGTCGAGCGGCTTGCGGCGGCAGCCTCTCTCGCAAGGCGCGGGGCAGATGCGGCCGAGGACCGATGGCAGGATAACGGCCCGGCGCGCCTCGCGCAGGGCCTCGCCCAGGAGGCCCTGTCCGACCCGCCGCAGCATGGCGGGGACGTCCAGATGCCCTGGGCAGGCGCGGGCGCAGGGGGCTTCGCAGTCCCCCGTGTGGTCGCTCAGGAGCAGTTCCAACGCCGAGCGGCGGGCCTCGCGAACGGGGGCCGAATCGGTGTCGATGCGCATGCCATCCTCGACGCGCGCGCTGCACGAGGGGAGCATGCGGCCGGTGCGCTCGTCGCGCACGACGCAGACCAGGCACGACGCCTGGCCGCCCCAGGCGGGGCTGTGGCAAAGCGTCGGAATATTCGCGCCGAGGGCCCGGGCCGCATCGAGGACGGTCTGCCCGCGCGGGGCCGTCACGTCGCGTCCGTCGATCGTGAGATGGATGTCGTTCGAGCTCATGCGGACTCCGGAAGACGCGACCGGGCGCGCTTGACGATGTGACCGCCGCTTGCGACCGCGATCGCGCCGGCGGGGCAGACCTGACGGCAGGCGTCGCAGCGAATGCAGCGCGACGCATCGACCTCGTGCCGCAGGTAGGGGCGGAACGCGATGGCGTCGACGGGGCAGTGCTGCGCGCAGCGGGTGCAGCCGATGCAGGCTTGCGTGACGGTATAGGCGATGAGGTCGACGCACTTGCCGGCGGGGCACCACCCGGCGACGTGCGCCTCGTACTCGGCGCGGAAGTGCCGCAGCGTCGAAAGCACCGGGTTGGGGGCGGTGCGCCCGAGACCGCACAGGCTGCCTTCCTGGACGATCCGTCCGAGCCGGCCC
>JAQBFL010000460.1:0-2670 GCA_032123415.1 bacterium
GTAGTGGAATCGGGTTGGCGATGTCAATTCAGGGGCGTTGGGGTGACATCTTAACAAGCTCAGCCGTTCGCGTACATCATCACCGGGTCCTGTCCTGGATGCCGGACGTAAAAGTGCTCGCCCCGAAGAGCCTGCGGGAGCGGATCGCGGAGAAGCTGTGGGATGGACTTCGGGCGCAGCAAGAAGGATACTGACTGCCCAACCAAGCGCTTCTCGCGTACGGCCACCCGCGGCGGGTGTCCGCCGGAGAGTGCGAATGTTCGCTCTCAAACGGATGCGACAGGAATGGATGCGACAGGAATGGAGTGGCATAGCCCGCCAAGCATGCTACAGTGTGGTTGGCCGCGTTTCGGCCCGCAAGTGCGGGCCGATCACGGCCGCGGAGCGGCGGATTATTCGCGTTTCGCGAATAATCCGGGTTAGCCCGTAATTCGTAACGGGGGACACGATGATTGGGAAAATGGCTTTTGGCCGCACCGGACACATGAGTACGCGGACGCTCTTCGGGGCGGCGGCGTTGAACCGGGTGACGCAGGCGGAGGCCGACGCCACGCTGGCGCTACTCCTGAAATATGGCGTCAATCACATCGACGTCGCGGCATCCTACGGGGATGCGGAACTGCGCATCGGCCCGTGGATGCCGGAGCGCCGGGACACGTTCTTCCTGGCGACGAAGACGGGCAAGCGCACGTATAAGGAAGCGTGGGAGGAGTTGCACCGTTCGTTGGAGCGCTTGCAGGTCGAGCGGATCGACCTGTGGCAGATGCACGTGTTGGTGGATGAGGTGGAGTGGCAGACGGCGATGGGTCCGGGCGGTGTCCTGGAGGCCTTCGTCGAAGCACGGGAGAAGGGGTTGGTGCGCTTTCTCGGTGTGACGGGCCACGGCCTCGCCGCGCCCGTGATGCACAGGCGCAGCCTGGAGCGCTTCGACTTTGATTCGGTGCTGCTGCCACTCAACTACCTGATGTTCCAGAACGCACAGTACGTAGCGGATTTCGAGGCGCTGGCGGCGCTGTGCAAGGAGCGCACTGTCGCGATGCAGACCATCAAGTCGATCTGTCGTCGCCCGTGGGGTGAGCGAGAGCGCACGGCGGCGACGTGGTACCAGCCGCTGGAGGACCAGGATGCCGTCGACAAAGCGGTGGCGTGGGTGCTGGGCCACCCCCAGACCTTCCTGAACACCGCGGGTGACATCCACGTGCTCCCGCGGGTCCTCGACGCCGCCTACCGGTTCACGCAGCGTCCGGCGGATGCTGAGATGGATGCACTCCTCGCAGCGCAAGAGATGGAACCGCTATTCACGTAAAACTGATAAGACATCGCTTTTCGGGCGGGGCCGTGAGAAAAGAGACGCCGTGAACGGCTACAATCCCCGCAGGGGCGAAAAGATCGAGTTCTCCCAGGCGGAGGCGCGGCGTTACAACGAGCGCACGGCGGTCGAACGCGTCAATCGCGGGCTGCAGGAGCCTCGGATGTGTATCTGTATCCGCTGGTCCAGGTCATGCGCTTCCGCCCTGCGCAAGCGAGGATGAGACGCCATTTGACGCGGTCCTCCTACCCGAAGCTCTCGACTTCGACCCAGTTGCCGGTGCGCGTGGATTCCTCGGCGGCGAACACCGGCGCGAGCGCCCGGGCTCCGTCCACGGCCGAAGGATAGGCCACGCCGCCTTGGGTGACCGCGCGGTGGAAACTCCGGAGGTTCCCGCAAGCATCCGTCTCTCCCTCCAACTCCAACGGCACCCGCGCCTCGATCGAGCCGTCCATGGGACAGGGAATCCGTTGGATCCACTGGCCGTATTCGCCCTTCCAAGGACGGTCATCCTTGAAGATCGCCGCCTTCGTGCCAATGATCACCGTCGATTGCAGGCTCGGGGTGATGTGGTAGGCGTTGAGCGATCCGAGCAGTCCATTCGCGAACTCCACCTGGCAGAAGGCCACATCGGCGGTCTCGGACGTGTGCAGGTCGTAGCGCATGACGGCGCGGATGCGGCGGACCGGCCCGAAGTAGTAGGCCAGCTCGTGCAGCTTGTGGACCCCGCATTGGAACAGCATGCCACCGGGGTTGTGCTCCCGGCTGCCCCGCCAATCACCCGGCTTGATGTGGAATCCGCCCGAGTGGGCGGTCGTCGCCTCAAAGGCCACGATCGTGCCGAGTTCCCCCGCCTCGATCCTCTGCTTCACCGTGCGCGAATAGGCGTCGGCACTGTGGTCGTGGTGACCGCACCCCACCACCAACCCCGTCTTCTTCTGCGCCGCCAGGATCGCGC
The DNA here is from genome assembly GCA_032123415.1 of bacterium. GTDB lineage: Bacteria > Verrucomicrobiota > Kiritimatiellia > UBA8416 > JADHWI01 > JAQBFL01. Next base: position 2,268 of record JAQBFL010000460.1, read on the forward strand.
GGACCTCCTCCATCGTGGAAGCCAACGGTTTCTCCACAAACACATGCAGTCCGCGCTCCATCGCGGCAATGGCATGCTCGGCATGGAACGCCGCTCCCGAAGACACGATCATCGCCTCGATTCCGGGCGTGGCCAGCATTTCCCCAAAACTCCCCGTGACGGCCGCGCCATCCTCGCGCGCCGCCGCCTCCATGGCTTCCGCGTTCCGGTCGTACGCGGCGGCGAGCACGAACAGCCCCGTATCCCGCATGCGCAAGCGCCGATGCGCCCCAAACCCACCAACCCCGACCATGCCCACCTTCAGTTTCCGCTCGCTCATGATTCCATTCCTATTGCTGTAACGGGGTGTCCACTTAACGCAAGTACCCCCCATATGTAGTGTTATGGCGTGTCTTTCACTTAG
>JAQBFL010000461.1:0-4686 GCA_032123415.1 bacterium
GCAAAGCCAGCAGCAGGCGCAGGCCGCGCAGCAACAGGCTGCCGAGGCGCAAAAGCAGGCGTCTGCCGCCCAACAGGCCGCGCAAAAGGCCGCTCAGTCCTCCCCGCAGGCCGCCAAGGCTCAGCAGGCCCATGGTGGCGGCCATCATGGCCAGAAGCAGGGATCGGCCAAGCAACAGGGCGCCCATTCGCAAAAGTCGGGATCCGCCGCCCAACAAGCCGCGCAGCAGTCCGCGCAACCGCATGAGGGCTCGCCGCAAACCGCGCAAGCCGCGCAAGCCGCGCAGGCCGCTCAGCAAGCCGCTCAAGCCGCTCAGCGGGCAGCCTCGCAGATGCAGCAACAACAGGTGGCGGCGGCCGCTCCACAGGCCCAGCAGGCGGCTTCGGCCCTCGGCCAGCTCGGTCAGCAGATGCGGCAGGCTCAGACGCCGCAAGCCGCTCAGTTGGGGCAACGCGCCGAGGATCTGGCGCAAATGCAGCAGGCCGCGGCCGACATGATGAACGCGCTGGCCCAAGACAACGTCGAACAAGCGCTCGGTCAGAGGCAACAACAACTGGCGCAGGACACGCAGGCGCTGGCCTCGCAGGTTTCCGAGCTCGAACAGCAAGCCGCTCAGATGCCTCAGACCGGCACGCAGCCGGCCGCCCAGAGCGCCGCGGCGCAGATGCAACAAGCCGCGCAGCAGGCGCAACAGGCCGCTCAGAGCATGCCGTCCTCGCCTCAAGCCTCGGCGGCGAAGTCCGGCCAACCGGGCCAACCCGGTCAGCCGGGGGCGTCTAAGGCTGCCATGGCGTCGGCGCAGGCCGCCATGCAGAGCGCGGCGCAGGCGCTTCAGCAGATGGCTTCCGCCCAGCAGTCGGGGATGCCGTCCGCATCGTCCGCCCCGTCGCCCCTCGCAGACGCCTTTTCGGCCGCCAAGAAAGCAGCGGCGCAGTCCTCGCCCGCGGCGGCTGCCGCTTCCGCCATGAGCGCCGCGGACTCGATGGCCATGGCCGCCGCTCAGACCGCCAAGAGCATGGGGATGCCCGGTCAACCCGGTCAGCCTGGTCAGCGAGGTCAGCCCGGTCAGCCCATGCCATCCGACATGGCGGGACAGGCGGGCGGGGGCCACACGGGGCAGGTTGCGGGCGACATGCCGATGATCCTCGGGCGACTCGGCGTCTGGTTTGCGGATTGGATGCGCTTCAAGGGCAATGTGGAGGCCAATGTGGGCGACATCGGACATGATAACGTCCCATCCGAGTATCGCGACCTCGTCAGGTTGTACTTCCGCGAGGTGGCGCGGCGCGCGGGCGACGGACAGGAGAACCGCTGAGGCCATGTGCGAAATCCGACATCGGGAGCGACTTCCCCACGAGCACGGCTCGTGGAGCACGAAAGGCAGTCGGAAGCGAGCCGCCCTCGATGAGCCGTCGGCCTTGAGCGTGCCGCATCCTCAGCTTCCCATCTGCCAGCGGGATGAAACCGTCAACGAGGAGTTCTGACGTCATGACACTGCGCCGTTCGATGTTTACTGCCATCGCCCTGCCGATCCTCGCCGGTCTCCCGGTCTTTGCCCAAGACGGCGTACCGGTCTTCGAGAAGTACCGCGATCTCACGGACCGGGCCACCGAAAGGGGGCTGAAGTTCCTGGCCCAGGTGCAGGCGCCGAACGGTTCGTTCCCGGGGTTTGGCGGCAACACCGCGGGTGTTGTGGGCCTTGCGGGCATGGCCTTTCTCGCCAAGGGCTACACGCCGGAACATCACGAATTCGGGACGAACGTCAATCTCTGCGTCGATTACATCGTCCGGATTCAGGAGAACAACGGCTACCTGGGCGGGAGCGACGGCAAAATGTATTCCCACGGCATCGGCACGCTCTTTCTCTCCGAGGTATCCGGAATGGTGGACTCCGAGCGCCAGAAGCGCGTGGACGCGGCGTTGCCCGAAGCGGTCAAGCTGATCCTGGCGGCGCAGCAGGTGCAGAAGGACGACAGGCAGAAGGGCGGATGGCGTTACGCGCCGAATTCCACCGATAGCGACATGTCCGTGACCGGATGGGTGCTCATGGCCCTGCGCTCGGCCCGCCTCAACGGCGCCGCCGTGCCGGACAAGGCGATCGACGACGCCGTGGATTACATCCGCAGACACAGGGACGAACAGACCGGCCGCTTCGGCTACCAGGATTCCGGCAACAACGCCGTAACACTGACGGGCGCGGGGCTCTTGTGCCTCGAGCTGGCGGGCCGTCATGGAACGCCGGAGTCGTACAAGGCCGGGGCCTACATTCTGCAATCTCTCGGCGAGCTCCCCAAACAGGAAAGACCTTATTACGGGAACTACTACAACGCCCAGGGCATGTTCCAGCTTGGCGCCGAGTACTGGGATCGCTACGCGACCTGGATGTACGAATACTGGCTTCCCCGCCAGAACGACGACGGTTCGTGGAACCCGCACAATGAAGGCCGGCAGAATCGTGGCAATCTCGGAGGTCAGAGCGTGTACAAGACCTCGCTCATGCTGCTGGCGCTCAGCGTTCCCTACCGTCAGCTTCCCATTTACCAGCGCGACGAAACCGTCGACGAAGAGCCGTAGACGGCGCGCGGACGGCGGGGGGCGCCGCCTACCGCACCGCACAGCGCAGCGATGCGGCGAGCAGTTCCCTGGTGTAGGGGTGCGTGGCGCAATCGGGGATGCCGTCGGCATCGAGCCACTCGACAATCTCGCCAACATGCATGACCGCGACCCGGTCCGAGACGTGCCGGATCACCGCCATGTCGTGCGAGATGAACAGCAGCGCCAGCCCCAGGCGGTCGCGCAGGTCGCGCAGCAGGTTGAGGATGCCGGCCTGGATCGAGACGTCGAGCGAGCTGACGGGTTCGTCGCAGAAAAGAATGTCCGGTTCGGTCGCCAACGCGCGGGCAATGCCGATGCGCTGACGCTGCCCGCCGGAGAACTCGTGGGGGTAGCGGTCCATGAGGTCGGGGGAGAGGGCCACGGTCCGCATCAACTCGGCCACGCGGTCGCGAGCCTCGCGGCCGCTGCGAGCGATGCCATAGTTCATCAGCGGCTCGGCAATGATGCTCCGCGCGGTCAGGCGGCCGTTGAGACTGCCGGTGGGGTCCTGGAAGACAAACTGCATACGCCGCCAGGCATCGCGCAGCTCGCGGCCGCCCATGGCGACGAGATCTTGCCCGTCGAAACGGACCTCTCCCGACGCCGGACGCACGAGTTGCAGGATCGCCCGCACCAGGGTCGTCTTGCCCGATCCGCTCTGCCCGACCAGCCCGACGGCCTCGCCCCTGCGCACCGTGAGCGATACGCCCCGCACGATCTCCAGCCCCTGGCGCCGCCCGTCGCCCCCGCCCAGCCGCACACGCAGGTCGGAAACGCGCAGAAGCGGTTCGGCGGCCGTCGACGGACCGCCGCGACGCGCGGCGGGATCGTGCGGCGCCTCGGGCGGCGTGCCGGCCATCCCGAGTTCGCCGACGGACTGAAGCCGCGCCGTGCGCGGGCGGCCAAGCCGCGGCACGGCGCGCAGCAGCGCCTGGGTGTAGGCGTGCGCCGGATGCGCGTAGACCTGCTCGCACGGTCCGGTCTCCACGATCTCGCCATGGCGCATGACCGCCACGCGTTCGCACAGCGACGCCACAATGCCCAAATCGTGCGTGATCAGCAGCAGGGCCGCCTCGCTGTCGTGCTGGCGGCGGCGGATCAGGTCCAGCACCTGGGCCTGCGTAATAACGTCCAGCGCCGTGGTCGGCTCGTCGGCGATGAGCAGTTGGGGAGAGCAGGACAGCGCGCCGGCAATCATGACGCGCTGGCACATGCCGCCGGAGAATTGATGGGGATAGGCGCGCGAGCGCTCGGCGGCTTCGACGATGCCGACCGATTCGAGCAACCCGACCGCGCGGCGCAGGGCGGCGCGGCGGCCGACGCGTTCATGCGCGACGATGGGTTCCGCCACCTGCTCGCCGACGCGCAGATAGGGATTGAGGCTGGCCGAAGGATCCTGGAAGATCATGGCCATGTCGCGTCCGCGCCGCGCCGCGCGTTCGCGCTCGGGGGCCGCAACCAGGTCGACGCCGCCAAACATGGCGCGCCCCCCCACCCGCGCGCGGCGCGCCGGCAGCAGCCCCATGAGGGCCAGGGCGATGGAGGTCTTGCCGCAGCCGCTTTCGCCCACGATCGCCAGCGAGCCGCCGGATGGCACCTGGAACGAGGCGGACTTCACGGCGTCCACCCACCCCTCGTGCGTCCGGTAAGCCACCGAGAGCCCTTGCACGTCGATCATGGCGTCTTTCTTCACCGCGCGTCCTCCCGCGGGTCGAAGCTGTCGCGCAGGGCGTCGCCGACGGCGTTGAGGGACAGGAGCATCAGGACCATGACGAGGGCCGGGAAGACGAGCAGCCACGCCTTCTCGCCATGCTGCCCCAGCCCCGACACGCCGCGCGCGATCAGGGCGCCCCACGAATCGAGCACCATGCCCCGGTACTGCACCTGCAGGCCGATGAACGCCAGGAAGCTCTCTTCCATGATGACCACCGGCACGGTGAGCGAGGTATACACCACCACGGGGCCGACGGTGTGCGGCAGGAGGTGGCGGAAGACAATGCCGCACGCGCGGCTGCCGCCCATCCGCGCGGCATCGACAAACGGCATGTGCTTGAGGGACCGCACCTGGCCGCGCACGATGCGCGCCATGGT
>JAQBFL010000462.1:0-9037 GCA_032123415.1 bacterium
GGTACAAGTTGAGCGACTGCCCCGAGTAGTCCGGTTTGCGCGCAATGGTCGGTTCGTTCTCTTGCATGATCTTTCCCCTCACATGGTTGCGGACATCTTCAGAACGGACTGCCCTCGGCGACGACGGCGGGGTCCGCGGCCGCATCCGTCCCGTCGCGGCGGGGCGGACGGCCCAGGAACTGCACGCTCAACGCGCGCACTCGCAGCTTGCTGCGCTTCTCGCCGGCCTCGTTCTCCCACTGGTCGAGCTGCAGCCGGCCTTCCACCAGCACGGGGACGCCCTTCTTCAGGTACTGGGCGCACGTTTCGGCCTGCCGGCCCCAGGTCACCACGTCGACGAAGCACGTGCTCTCGACCAACTGCCCCTCCTTGTTCTTGTACGATTCGGACACCGCCAGCCCCAGGTCCGCCACCGCGGTCCCGGTCGTGGTCTTCCTGGATTCGGGATCCCTCGTCAGGTTGCCCATCAGCACGACGTGATTCATGGAACTCATCTCGCACCTCGCTTAGGTGTTGCAGTCCGCCGTCCCGCCGGGCACGCGCCCGACTTCGTGGCTCTACATGACTAAAGCAAAATGCGGCGGATTTTTCCGCCGCGGACGACAAAAAAGCCGCAAGATGTTGAAGCGTAGTGAGTTCCGGTGCGATACGGATCAACCGTTCGCGTCCTGCTTCTATCCGGGAAGGATCCGGAAGGATCCGCGGAAGCATTGAACGAAAGAAACTCTTGAACGCGTCAGGCGGTTACGGCATACTGCACCGCTTTCCACGGCCCGGATTGCCGGGCGCGCGGCGAACAGGAGAACACGCGATGGGTACGGACAAAGCAGCAGGCAGGCCGCAAAATGCGCGGCCCGTGAAGGCTGCCGGCGCACGCCGGCGCCGCGAGAAGGTTCAGCGCGAGCGGCTCATGGAACTGGGCGTCGCCGAGAGCAAGATCACGCACATGACAACGAAGGCCGTGCGGCAGCTTCTGCGCCGGCCCGCCCGCGTGGCGGCGGCCGTCAAGAAGGGTTGTTGATCCTTCGTCCGGTCAAAGATTGAGAAGCTCCGCGACGTCTTCCCACGTCAGCGTGCGGACCGCATCTTCGTCGGATTCGATCGTGGCGTCGATCAGCGCCTGCTTCTTCCGTTGCAGTTCCAGCACCTTCTCTTCGATGGTGCCCTCGGCGATCAGCTTGACGCTGTAGACCGTGCGCTTCTGTCCGATCCGGTGCGCGCGGTCGGTGGCCTGGTTCTCCACGGCCGGGTTCCACCAGGGGTCGAAGTGGATCACCATGTCCGCCCCGGTCAGGTTCAGGCCCGTACCGCCGGCTTTGAGGCTGATCAGGAACAGCGGAATCCTGCGATCCGTGTTGAACCGCTTCACTTCCTCGCCGCGTTCTTCAGTCGAGCCGTCGAGGTAGCAGTAGGTCACGCCGCGCGCGTCGAGCTCCGTGCGCAGGATGCGCAGCATGGAGACGAACTGGCTGAACACCAGCACGCGGCGCCCGCCGTCCATGGCTTCGTCGATCAGCTCCAGGAACACTTCCATCTTGGCCGACGGGCGCTCGGGTTTGACGCCCGGCAACTTCAGCAGGTCGAGATGGCAACTGGCCTGCCGCAGCCGCAGCAGGGCCGTGAGAATCTCCATGCGGCAACGGTTGAACCCGCGCTGCGCCACGAGCTCCGACACCTTGCGCTGCGAGGCGGCCAGCAGCTCGGCATACACGATCTTCTGGTCCGGCGAGAGCGGACAGCGGTCGACGCGTTCGATCTTCGGCGGCAGGTCGGTGGCAACCTCGATCTTCAGGCGCCGCAGGAGGAAGGGCTGGAGCTTGCGCCGCAGCTTGATGCGCGCCTGATCCCCCTCGTCGTCGCCCCGCGAGATCGGCGCCTCGTAGTGCTGCCGGAAGTTGTCCGCGGCGCCGAGATAGCCCGGCATCAGGAAATCCATGATGGACCACAGATCGGCGACGCTGTTCTCCATCGGCGTGCCGGTGAGGACCAGCCGGCGGCAGGCACGCAGGCGCTTGGCCGCTAGGGCATTCTGCGTCGAGCGGTTCTTGATGTGCTGCGCTTCGTCGAGCACGACCACCGAGAACTCGCATGCGGCATAGCGGTCCTGGTCCCGCCGCAGCAGGGCGTAGGAGGTGACGACCAGGTCCACGGCGCCGCTCTCGATCCGGTCCCAGAGGGTGTGGCGCTCGGCGCCGCTCATCGGCAGGACGCGCAGCCCCGGCGCGAAGCGCTCGGCCTCGGCGCCCCAGTTGTCGACCAGGCTGGTGGGGCAGACGACCAGTGCCGGCCGCCCGGCCGCGTCGGGCGCGCAGCGCGGCAACTGCAGCCAGATCAGCGTCTGCACCGTCTTGCCGAGGCCCATTTCGTCCGCCAGCACGCCGCAGAAACCGTTGTTTTCAAGGAAATACAGCCAGTCGACGCCGTCGCGCTGATAGGGCCGAAGCCGGGCCGCCACGTCGGCCGGCAGAGGCGCGCGCTCCATGCGCAGGGAGCGATTCTGCCGCGCCGCGGCGTCGATCCACTCGCGGCGGGCTTCGATGTCCACGCCATCGAGGGCGTCGAGCGACGACTTGACGAAGGCGCCGTGCACGGCGGGCAACAGGAAGTGGCCGGCGTCCTCGCCGCCCCGGGACCCGCAATCGTCGAAGACGTGGTTCATCGACTCCACGGCGTCGGCATCGAAGAGGATGGTTCGCTCGCCACGCTTGACGAAGGATTCGCCCATGCGGATGGCGCGCTGAATCTCCGCGGAGGTCAGGCTGGCGCCGGAGACGTCCTCGAAGTCGAAGGCCACGTCCAGCCAGCCGTCGGTGCGCGTGTCGTCGACCCGCACCACGGGGGTCGCGAATTCGATGGAATCCATGAGCGGGGCCACGCGCCCCTGGAGGTCGACCTGCCAGCCGTGGCGGCGCAGCAGCGGCATCGCGCGGCCGAGGAAGTTGAGCACCTCCCGCGAGCCGACGAGGTCGGACAGCCGGTCGCCCACCAAGCCTTGGAAGCCGCCACGCGCGAGCAGCTCGAGGGCCTGCCGCTCGCGGTCGAGGTCGCGGACGCGGTAGCGCATGATGTCGTCGGGGTCCGGCAGGGAGAACTCGCCGCGCGGGTCGGGGCGGCCGGCCACCAGCGTCACCTCGCCATACACCGCGTGCAGCGTGGCGGCGAGCGACGCCGGGCTGCCGCGCACGTCGAGGCGGAAGGCCGGCGTCGCCGGGTCGATCGTGAACAGATCGAGCGACAGGTCGGTTTCGACGGAGACCAGGCGCGCGAGCGTGGGCAGCTCGTGCCGCAGGAAGCGGATGGCGTCCTGGCGCGCCACGGGCACCGTGTCGCGGTAGACCGGGTGATAGGGCAAGGGCAGCACATGCGCCAGGGGGAGGAGCTCGCCGTTGGCGAGCACCCATCCCTCGCGCAGTCCCACGAGGTGTTCGGGGAATTCACCCGGCCGCATGCCCGGCGCGTCGGTCTGGGCGAAGAGCAGGATCTCGCCCGTTTCGCCGTCGATCTCCATGCGCAGGCGCGTGGCGAGCGGCGTGGCGCGCACCGGCAGCGGGATTCCGTCCTCCACCTCGAACGCGCCGCCGGCGCGCAGACGCACGACGTTGAGGAAGTCGTCGGGGGACAGGTCCATGCAGCCCGGCGCGGGCCCGCCCTGGATATCCTCCAGCACGAACAGCAGGGCTTCGTCCGGTTTGTTGAAGGTGAACGGTACGTTGCGCGGTGCCTCGTCAAGCGGGATGGCCTGTCCTTCGTGGACCAGTTCGCAGCGCAGGGTCGCGCATCCGCCGCGCCACTGCTCGAGCCAGTCCGGCGGCAGGGTAAGCCTCAGCCCGGCCGCCACGCCGCCGGATCGGTTGGCGGGGATGCGTTGGATGTAGGCCGATTCATCGATGTGCTCCATGCGCTGGGCGCGGCGTTCTTCTTCCTCGTGCCGGCTCTCGCGCAGCGGATCGGCGGCACGCTTGACGACCGTCATGCCCACGGCAAGCACGTGCTCGCAGACCATGCCTCGCTCGCGGCTGGTGTAGCAGGGACAGCGGTTGTCGAGCGTTCCGTCGGGCAGGACGCGCGCGGCGGTCTTGAGGGCGCGGTTGCTCCACAGCACGGAGCCTTCCAGCATAGGCGGGTGCCATGCCGCATCCAGCACCATCCCCTGGTCGCAGAGGCGCCCGGCGCCACGGAACGCCTGTTCTCCGCCCCAGTCCAGGAGCGACTTCATTGTGAACGGCGGCTTCATCGGCTGAGGCGGAAGCGCGGCGGGGTCGCGATCCCGCCGCGCGGGTCTTCATCCCGTCCGTCCGGGAAGAACCCCCGAAGGCGAGGTCATGACGGTTTCGAGTTGGCGCTGGGCCAGACCGAGTTCATCCAGAAAACGATCGCGCTGTTCGGAGACGATCTGGCACGACCGCTCACGGTAGTACCGGATGCCGTCCGAGAGATTCTGCACGAACTCCTCGAAATACTTGGGAGTCCGGTCGATCAACCCCTTCGAGCAGCTTTCGATCTGGTCCTTGAGGTGCGCGATGTACAGGCGCAGTTCCTGGATCAGCATGTGCGGTCGCTCGGTTGCACAGAGGTCCGAAACGCGGCCGTAGATATGCCCGATCAGTTCGTCCAGGGTGGTGATCCGCTTGAAGTACAGGATGTTGGGGCCGCAGCAAATCGCGGGTGTCGCGCGGGGCGCGATACCATGGCGGCGCAGGAAGCCGCCTCCCAGGTCGTGACAGATGCAGGACTTGTGCTGCAGGATCTCGTGCTTGAGCTCCGTCAGGGACGGGGCTTCGCCCGGCGGGGGCGGCGCCGCCAGCGCCTGCCGCTGGAACTGCCGCGAGGCGGAGCAGATCGGCGGCTTGCCGAAGCGCGATTCGAAGCGCAGGTAGCCCTTGGGGCATGGACTGCCGGGGTGGCCTTCGGCGATGCGCTGGCGGCGCGCTTCCTCGCTGGCCGACGTCATGAGGTTCCAGAACGGAACACCCATCGGCGAGCTGTCGCTGAGGCGGACATCCTCGGGGCCGGCATCCATGAGCTTGCGCAGGTGCTCCTCGTCCACGTTCACCGCGTCAGGCGCCAGCAGGAACGGCGTGCCCCAGCCCGTGCCGTCCACCTCGTAGTACTTGAGCATCAGCTCGTCCTCGGATGCGTTGCCGATGCCGCCCTGGACCGTCACGCGCACTTCGGGCGGCTCGGTCAGCGGGGGAAGTTTACGGGCCGCCCTGGTGCGGTTGACCGCGGCGAACAGTGTTTCGACGAGTTCGGCGCGTTTCTGCTTGAACTCCTCGAGAATGGGCCCCATCAAGAGCCCGGCCGTCGGGAACGTGTGGCCGCCGCAGTTGATGCCGGACTCGATTCGGAATTCGGACACCCACACCCCGCTCTTGGCCAGGAATCGGCCCTGGATCTGCGCGGAGCGGAAATCGCTGACCTTCAGCGTAACACGCTTGCGTAGCGTCCCGTCCTCCTGGGGCATGAAATCTGGAAATTCGCTCAGGTAGGCGTACAGTCTGTGGTTGATCCCGGCGGAAAAGACGATCGCGGCGTTCACGGAGCTGCGGGCGAATCCGCGCAGGGCGGCCATGGCGTCGCCGAACTCCGCGGGTTGTTCCACGCCGTCGCGAATGGCGTTGGGGTCTAGTTTCGTCATGATATTCGCGTCGATCGCCCCCGAGACGGCGCTTTCGCGCAACTGGAGTTCCAGATCGCGCTTTTCGGAGGGATCCTTCGAGTGCAAATAGCTTCGGAACCGGCGTTTCAGGGGCGTTTCCGGCAAGAGCTCGTAGTAGCGGTAGATTTCGCCGCCGGGTTCGATGGGCGAGGCCCGCAGCGCCTCGGACTGACGGCGCACGAGGCGGTCGAGCAGGTCGAAGTAAGCTGTAATGCGCGCCGCCCGCGGATCGGGGTGGTCGTTGCCGATGGGTTCGTACGGCTCGCCGTTCTCCATGCAGTGGTGGCGGCGCGCCTGCTCGATCAGCACGTCGTCCACCAGGGAAACCACCGATGAAATGCCGAATCGCGCCACGCGCAGGGGCGTGTCGAGCGTGAAGCCCGTCCCCATGACGGGAATATGGAACGTATGGTCGCTTCGCACGGGGTGCGCCATCATGAACAAATTCCTTCAGGGCAACTGGTTACGGCATCGGCGCTTTTCATCGCGGAGGACAGACTGCCGCGTGGGACACGCCATTCATAAACAAGACATATACTGTACTCCCCCAAGGGCTGCCGGTCAAGCTTTCCACTGCTCTTTGCCGGTCACCCGGACTGCACCCACTGCATGGCCTGCCGCATGAACTCCGTGGCGTCACGAATGCGCAGCTTCTCGCGGATGTTCTGCCTGTGCGCCTCGATGGTCTTGACGCTGACGTTCAGCTTGCACGCGATGTCATTGCGATTGTGGCCGTGGCCGAACAGCTCGAAGATTTCCAGCTCCCGGTCGCTGAGAGCCTGACCGATCGACTGCACCTCGGGCTTGGGCGTGTCCCCCACGGCTTCGCCCAGGAGATCCTCGGCCATGCGGCGACTGACGTACCGCTCGCCCTTCAGGACCGTGCGGATGCCGTCCAGGATCGTCTTGGACGCCTCCTGTTTCATCACGTACCCCAGCGCCCCGGCGCGCAGTGCACGCCGTGCGTACAGGCCCTCGTCATGCATGGAGAGAATCAGCACTTTGACCTTGGGATGCACTTCACGGATCCGCTTGGTCAGCTCGATGCCGTTCGTGCCGGGCAGGAAGATGTCTACGACCGCCAGGTCGGGCTTCAGCCGCTCGATGGCCAGCATGGCCTTCGGCGGCGTCCGCGGCCTGGCCGCAGACCATGAGGTCCGGCGCATCGCCGATGAGTTGCGCCAGGCCATCCCGCAGGAGGGGGTGATCGTCCACGAGCAGCACGCCGGCTTTCCGGCGTGGCGCGGAGTCGGCCGCGGGCCGTTCCCGGCGGGCCTGTTCAAGTCTGGATTCCGTTACTCTCTGCCACATAACTCACGTCCTCGCAGCCGGCCAGCTCCAGGTTTGTTTGCGGAGCCCCTTGGTCGAGGTGAAGACCCGCGTTGTTCCGCCAAACGTCAACACCGCCTCGGCCTGGTCGACGCGAATCTCCAGCGCCCCGTCCGATTCGCGGGCGCACAGGATATTGCCCAGCAACAGGGCCTTCTCGGCGCCGTCGCCCCGGCCATAGTTCCACACCTCGTCAGGCTGCGCCAGCCGTCCGGGACCGTCATAGATCGATTCGTCCGGCATGGCCGCGAGGCGGGCCTCGACCGCCGCAAGGTCCATCGCCCCGCAACCCGCGACCGACACGGGGTTGCGTTCGAGCGCGGCCTTGACAAAGGGCTCCGGTGCGGTGCGGTTCAAGTCGCGGTACGCGTAAAATGCCATGTCGGCGAAGGAGTTGAGCGCCCGCAGCGCCTCGAGGCGCGCCACGATCTCTTCGCGGCCCATGCCCACCTCGATGCCGAGGGGGGCTTGCGGCGGCGCGAAGCGCTTCGCCCGTCCGTCGGGCAACCGCGGATCGGTGCGGCAGAAGCGGATCAGGCTTTCGATCGCGATTTCGGCGTTGAGACAATCCGAGGCGAAGCGGTCCTTCAGCCGCTGCGCGTCGCCGGGCCGGGCGATATCGATCTTGTTCTCCTTGACGAACCGCTCGATGTCGTTGAGGACAATGCGGCTGGGCAGCGGCCGAGGTTCGAACTGGTCGCTCTCGATCTCGGCCATCAGGCGGTCGCGCGTGGAGTCCGTCAGCCGGAACGAGCTGCCGAATTCGTACTCCAGCGCGCGTTCGACGGCGAGGTAGCGATCGTTCCCGCGCACGTTCCAGCGCACCTGGAAGCATTTCTGGAGGTTCGTCGAGTGCCGGATGAAGTTTCCGAGGACTTCCTCGGTCAGCTTCGTCTTGAGGAACGCCCGCAGGCGGTCTTCAAAACGCTGGTAGGCGGCAGGGGCGATGCTCGCGTCCTCGTACAGCGCGTGAATCACGCCGCTTTCGTGCGCCACGACGGTGACGCGCTCGTTCTCCAGGGCCCGGCGGGCCTGGGCGGAAAGCGCGGTGCCGTTGAACCACATGTTCTTGGTCACCAGACGGCGGTTGTTGGTCAGCACGCCGTCGCCGACATCGACGAAATCCTGCGAGTGCAGCGGCGTCGCCAGCAGGAAGATGTCCCCGTAACGGGATGTCGGCCACGACGAACAGCGCGGCGGCGTAAAGCGCGGACAGCGAGACGCATTCGCCCGCGCCCGTCGCGTATTCCGGCTTGAACCGGAAAGCATCCATGGCCTCCACGGTCTCCGTTTTCCAGTAAGGAATGACGTTCCCCGAGTATTTGTCCAGTCCGAAATGGGTGCGGATGTCGATGTCGAAGTAGTACTTGTCGCCCTCGTAACCGAACAGGGCGTTGGACCGTGCCAGCGCGGTGGCGTCGATCAGGTGCTCGAAACGTTTGAGTTCGCGCTCGCGGGTCGTCAGGCCCCAGGTGTCGAGGTCGAGGTTGAACGCGTAGTGGTCCATGACGAACTGCTTCAGCCGCGCCATGCGCCGGGAGGGAGTCATCTTGCCCACGCCGTTGAACCACGGGTCGTTGCGCCACAGCCAGATGCGGGGGGACATGATGTTGGCCAGCACGAGGCTGTACATCAACTCGGGGAATAGGAAGATCTCCATGTCGGACAGCGTCACCGCCGATGACCGCCGTTCGAGTTCCCGTTCCGCGCTCTGTTCCGAATCCGTTTGCATGCCTTCCCCTCGATGGCGCCATGCTACTCGACTTGGCCGGCCGAAGACAAGCCCCGGCACGGCAGCTACGGCACTCGCAGTCATCGCTCGGCGCGGATGCGAGAGAAAAGGACCGGGTTGGCCGCGCCCATGTCTATGACGGCACACGAAAACATGACAATTGCGGACGTCATGTTATCCGCGGTGTCGATCGCAAAGGATTAATCGACTGTGCGCACGACGTATCGGCCGCTGCCGGCGCCGAGACGCTCAAGGGCGCGCACCTGGTTGAAGGGGTCCTTGCCATGGATCTTCTCGAACAGGTGCTTGCCCTCGCG
>JAQBFL010000463.1:0-3610 GCA_032123415.1 bacterium
GGCACCAGCAGCAGCCAAATCCACCACCGGCTCTGCTTCTGGACGACCGGCGAAAGCGGTGGTGTGACTACCGGGGCATGGCCACTCCCGGCTGTTCGGCGCCAAACTCCGCGCGCCGTTGGCTGACGTACACCAGCAGCATGGCGCCGAGAACGGTGCCGACCGGAAACGCGAACAACATCAGGATCCCCGCGGTCACGACCACACGATGGAACCACAGCGCCCGGTACCGGTACTTGAACAGCGCCAGACTCAGACATCCTTACCTCGCCCCTGGGCTTCTTGGGTTCTGGGCGTGGCGTAACGCGTTGCGAGCCAAGTGGCTAGATCGAACGGGTTATCGTTTGGAAGGGCGTTGCGTCCGGAAAATGGAAATGGCACCGTTTCTCCCCTGAACAACGTCCACAAGGACAAGGAGGAAGGTGCCATTCCAGACGCGATACTACCCTTGATTCCGGCGGGGTCAACCCAGATTAACGCCTTGGTCAGTGTCTGCCGTGAGGAGGATCGGTGGATGTACTGCGTCGGGGTCCAACCGTTCGCGGTTCATGCGGCGGCGGATCATCGTTCGTTCCTCCTGACGGTCGCACAGTTAATCGAGGTGGGGGCGTGTCGCCCCTGCGAGATCGTCCGCAGCTTCGGGGTCTCCAAGCGGTCCGTTCTACGCGCCGTGCAGCGGTATAACGCGGGTGGATCGGCGGCGTTCTTCGCTCCGCGAAAGACCCGGCGAGGCGGCACCGTGCTGACGGCGCCGGTGTCGGCGGCGGCTCAACGCCTACTCGATGACGGCACGGCCCCGGCGGCGGTGGCGGCGCATCTGAAGATCGCCTCCGACACGATACGCAAAGCACTGGACGACGGACGCCTGATGCGGTGCACGCGGGAGGGGGCGCCGGATAAGTCGGCGCGGAGCGTGGAAGACGCGGAGGCGGCCGCCGGGATGGGAACGGCCTGTACGCGGATCGCGGAACGGGTCTTGGCATCGCTGGGCAAGTTTCACGGAGCGCCAACCCGGTTCCAGCCGTGCCGCGACGTGAGTTGCGGCGGGGTGCTGTGTGCGCTTCCCGCCTTGCTCGCCAATGGCCTGCTGGCGAAGACCGAGACGTTCTTGGGACGCGTGCGTGGCTACTACACGATGACCCATGTGGTGATGCTACTCAGCTTCATGAGTCTGGCGCGGGTGCGTACCGTCCAGAAACTGGGACAAAAAGCGCCGGGGGAGTTCGGCCGGCTGTTGGGCTTGGACCGCAGTCCCGAGATCCGCTGTCTGCGCCGCAAACTCGACGAATTGAGCGCGGGGCACGGGGCGGAGGAATGGGCCGCGCAGTTGAACCGCGATTGGATGGCCGCCGAGCCCGAATCGGTGGGCACCCTCTATGTAGACGGCCATGTGCGCGTGTACCACGGTTCGTTGACGAAGTTGCCGCGCAAGTATGTCACCCGCGAACGGCTATGCCTGCGCGGCACCACGGACTACTGGGTCAACGATGCGCACGGCCGTCCATTCTTCGTGGTGGAGCGCGTTGTGGACTCCGGTCTGTTGGAGGTCCTGCGGTCGGATATCGTCCCCCGCCTGCTCCGGGACGTCCCGCACCAGCCCTCGGAGTCGGAACTGCGCGAGCATCCCTGTCGGTGTCGCTTCACGCTGGTCTTCGATCGTGAAGGCTACAGTCCCGAATTCTTCGACCAGATGTGGCGGCAGCATCGTATCGCCTGCATCAGCTACCATAAGCATCCCGGCGCACCCTGGCCTCGGGAGTGGTTCAGCGAGTGCTCGTTTGCACTGCCCAGCGGCGAAAGGCTGACCCTGCCTCTGGCGGAGATGGGATCGCGAGTGGGGACGCCGCCGCATGCGGTGTGGGTCCGCGAGGTTCGCAAGCTGACCGACAGTGGACATCAGGTCAGCCTGATCGGCACCGCCTTCGAGGTCGAGCATACCGCCATGGCGGCCCGACTCTTCTCGCGATGGTGCCAGGAAAACTTCTTCCGCTACATGCGGGAACACTTTGCGCTGGATATGCTTGCGGAGTACGGCAGTGAACCGCTGCCTGACACCACGAAGGTAGTCAACCCCGCGTGGCGGCACCTGTCGAACCAGAAGCAATCCCTACGATCCCAGCTCGCCTACCGAAAGGCACGCTTCGCGGAACTGACCCTGCAGGAAGAGCCCGTGACACCCAGGGTTCGCCGCGAATGGGTGGAAGCGAAATCCCGCTTGCTCGAAGAGATTCGTGGCCGCGAGCAAACCCTCGACGAGCTGAAGACCCGAACGAAAGAAACCCCTCGCCATATCGCCTGGAAGGAGTTGACGGAGGCGGACAAGTTCAATCGCCTATTGCCGGGGCGCAAGCGTCTGCTCGATGCCATCCGCATGATCGTCTATCGTGCCGAAACCACCATGATCCCGCTGATGATGAGCGAGACGGTCGACTCATCGGACGCCCGCACCCTCCTGCAAACGCTCTTCACCACCGACGCCGACATCCTTCCCGATCCGCAACACAACCGCCTGGTCGTTCGCGTGCATCGCAGTCCTTGCCCCGTCACCGACCGTCATCGCCAACGACTCTTCGAGCTGCTCAACCAGACCGAAACTTGCTACCCAGCAACCCCGCTCAAGATGGTCTACGAACTGGTCGGCACCCACACCGAATTCCCGCCAAATGGTGACACGCCTAATTCCCGGAGGTAAGGAGGTCTGAGCCTACGACTACGATCGCTGGATCCCGGCTCAGCTTACCCTGGTGCACTACCTGCCGGATGATGCGCCCCTGCCCAAGTCTCCCGTAGCGTGGCTGCCGGCGAATTCGGCCACCGACAACCTGGAGGTCTCGCTGGCTTCGCTGGTCCTCGGCCATGGCGGCATGTGGGGCGACCTGCTGGCCATCAGCCCGGCCGGCATAGCCCGCAGCGGCGAGGCCCTCAGGCGCGTCCGTCAGGTGCGCGACGCGATCGTCCGGGCCCAGCCGAGGCGGATGGGCCGCCCGGGCATGAGTCCCGAGGTGCACGAGAAGCTCTTCGATGGCCGTGGTGCGGTGGCCCTGTTCGCCGCCCAGTCCGGCACCTGGGAGCACGTCACCGCCGGACCGGTCTCACCCGACAGCTGGGCCATGCCCAGCGCCGGCGGCAGCACTGAGATCATCCGCCTGGCCGACGGCCGGGCCCGCATCCGGGTCCGCTTCGCCGTTCCCGGGGCCCGACTGGTTCTATTCGGCGTTGCATCGACCTGAGAAATCTGGGGGACAGTCACCGATCATTGCAGGCCGGCCAGTCAAGGCGAAACATCGGTGACTGTCCCCGGATATGTCTGTCCCCGGATATGCCCCCGGATATGCCCGCGTTTTCTGCGCGGCACGACGCCGCGCCGAGTCGCTATCAAGGCTTCACCGAACGTCCCGAATCGGGTGTGCTGTCGAGCAAGGCTTCGGTCAGTTGGTAGCAGACTACGGTATCGAACCCACGGATGTACAAGCGGTCGTTGGCAAGGGTCGGGTGCTGTGGGTGTCCCAGATCCAACCCGTGACGCACTCGGCCGAGTTCTTTGTAACCGGTCTTGTTCGCTTCCGCCATGACGAGTTCGCCTGTCTTGGTCAGGGCAAAGATCAAGCCG
>JAQBFL010000464.1:0-5828 GCA_032123415.1 bacterium
AGATCACTGACCTACTCCTTCACTTCCTCGCGAATGAAACATTGGCTTGCGAGATCCAAGCGCGCGGCACCGTGTGGCTCGACATGGGAACGCCGGAAAGCCTACTCGAAGCCGCCGAGTTCGTGAAGACTATCGAGAAACGACAGGGCTTCAAGATCGGCTGCCCGGAAGAAGTAGCGTTCAGCCTGGGCCTTATCGATGCGGCCTCTCTTTCCGACATCGGCGGGCAGATTGGTGAAAACGGCTACGGACGATATCTACGGCAGCTGGCCGAAGAGATCGGACTTCGTTGAAACAGCAACGGTTGATTATCGAGAGCGTATAGCGGCGCTTCCCAAATTTGCGCACCAGCATCTCAAACCCGTTGTGATGACTGCGTGTCAATTCGCTTCCAACCGTGACCCCCTTTTCGCGTCCAATCGTGACCCCTCTGGGAGGTCAGGAATGGGCTTATCCCCGTAGTGCACAGGAGGGGCCCACGCGCGTCGCGGGAGCGCCTCACGCACGCGGACGCGAGGCGCGTGGGAGGTCCCTGTGTACCCACGTGGGATAAGCCCGGGTGGGGGTCTGGGGGAGGGTTTTTCAGCTGCGGTTTTTGAAGCGCCAGCTGGTGTTGCCGGTCTCGATGATATCGCAGTGATGGGTCAGGCGATCGAGCATGGCGGTGGTCATCTTGGCGTCGCCGAACACCTGCGGCCAATCGGCGAAGGCGAGGTTGGTGGTGATCAGCAGCGATGTGTTTTCGTAGAGCTTGCTGATCAGGTGGAACAGCAGCTGTCCGCCGGATTGGCTGAACGGCAGATAGCCGAGTTCGTCGATGACGATGAGATCGTGGCGCAACAGTTTCTCGGCCAGCCTGCCGCTCTTGCCCGCAGCCTTCTCCTGCTCGAGCTGGTTGACCAGATCGACGAGGTTGAAGAACCGTCCCCTGGCGCGGGCACGTATCACGGCAGAAGCGACGGCAATGCAGAGATGGGTTTTGCCGGTCCCGGTGCCGCCGATGAAGATGGCGTTGCGCTTGGCGTCGAGGAACGTGCCGGTCGCCAACTCACGAACCTGCCCCTGATCCAGCGGCGTGTCGTCGAAGACGAAGCTGTCGAGATCCTTCAACACCGGGAACCTGGCGCCGCTAATCCGGTAGCTGATCGACCGGGCCTGACGATGAGTGTGCTCGGCACGGATCAGGCTGGCGATCAGCGGATAGATCTCATCCCGCCGGGTCAGGCCCTTGCCGGCGATCTCGTCGAAGCTGGCGCGCATGCCATAGAGCTTGAGCTCGCTCATCGCGTCCAGAATCTCGTGGCGTTCCATTAGGCGACCTTCCTGAGGCTGTCGTAGCGGCCACAATCGGCCACCGGTTCGATCTTGAGCCGCAGGGCATGCGGCGTGGTGATGCTGGGCACCGGCGGAGGCTGGCGTTGCCGGGCAAGCACGGTGAGGATCACGTCGCCATTGGCGATGCCCGCCGATAACGCTTCCGCGCAGGCCGCCTCGACGGCATCGAGCCCATGGTCGAGTACACCGCCCAGCACCTTGACGAACTGACGGTCGGCGTCGGGATGGTGCTTGAGCCGCTGGCGCACCTGCGCCAGGGCCGGCGGCAGACCCCAGTCCTTGAACGGCGCTCCATTGCGCAAAGCCCCGGGTTTCTTCAGTAAAACCGGGAGGTAATGCCACGGATCGTAAATCACCTGGTCGCGCTTGAAGCTGCGGACATGATTGGCCACCACCACTTCGTCGAGCAGCACGACCAGCCGTTCAGCGTAGGAACGTACCAGCACCATCCGACCGGCGGCGCGGGCATCGACGCTGTAGCGATTATGATCCGCCGTGATCAAGCAGGTAGTCGTCGCCCGCACCGCCTTCTCGACAAAGCCGTCGAACGGCGCCCGCCGTTCCATCAAGCTCGGGCGCTCTTCCTCGAAGACCTCCCAGATCGTCCGGTCCTTGAACTCCGGATGTTTTGTCCGCTTGGCATAGGCGACGCATTGGTCTTCCAGCCAGCCATTCAGCTCGTCCAGGCTGCTGACCCGCGGCTTGGGCCGGAACAGCTGATCGCGCAGGTTGCCGACCTGGTTCTCGACCTGACCCTTCTCCCAACCCGAGGCCGGGCTACAGGCCACCGGCTCGATCAGATGGTGCGAGCACATCTGCAGGAACCGCCGATTGTACTGACGCGCCTTGCCGATGAAGATCGCCTCGACCGCCGTCTTCATGTTGTCGTAGATGCCGCGTCGGCAGGCCCCGCCATAAAATGCGAAGGCCCTGTCGTGGGCATCGAACACCAGTTCCTGCGTCTCCCGGAAGTAGGTCCGCACAAACGGCATCCGGCTGTGCGACAGCTTCATGTGCGCCGCCTTGATCATCAGCGGCAAGCCTTGCAGCGTGATCGTCTCATGGCTCCAGTCGAACTGATAGGCTTCGCCTGGCGCAAAGCTCATCGGCACAAACGCCTGTGCCGGAACCCGCGCTCGTTCCTCCCGCCATTCCTTCACGAACCGATGAACGCTGTCGTGCGCGCCGTCATAGCCGCGGCCGCGCAACTCCTCGAACAGCCGCTGCGTCGACCGCCGCTCACGCTTCGGCAGCCGCGCTTCTGCCTCCACGATCTCCGTCAGCGGACCCATCCACTCGCCAAGCTTTGGCGACGGCTGAACCTCTCGCGCGTACTTGAACGTGGTCCTGCCCGAGCGCACCACCTTGCGCACCGTCGTGCGCGATACCCGCAAATCCCGCGAGATCTCCTTGATCGCCCGGCGATGCTCGAAAAACGCCCGCCGTATCTGCCCGATAAGCTCCACGCCAATCACCCCCGCCAGCCCTTCCCAGAGCCCGCAAAGGCTCAAAAGGAAGCGACACTGGCACAGCCACCAGGGGGGTCAGAATTGGACGCGAAAACCACCCCTCAGGGGGTCACTATTGCGCGCGATTTCACAGGCGGATCATCAAGACCACTGGCGACGGGCTTCTGGCGGAGTTCCAGAGCGTCGCCGATGCGGTCAAGTGCGCCGTCGAGATCCAGGAACGGATGCGCAGGCGCAATGGCGACGTTCCCGACGACCAGCGCATCGAGTTCAGGATCGGCATCAATCTCGGCGACATCATCTTCGACGACAACGATATCTTCGGCGATGGCGTGAACATCGCCGCGCGGCTGGAGCAGCTCGCCGAAGCCGGGGGCGTGTGCGTGACGGCGGCCGTCCACGATCAGGTCGCGGGCCGGCTTGACGTTGCCTTCGAGGACCTGGGCGAGAAGTCGCTCAAAAATATCAGCCGTCCGGTACGGGCATACCGCGCCGTCATCGCGACCGCCGAGGAGCGGGCCTCGGCCGGCCAAGGCCAAGCCGTCCAGAAGCCGGCGGCGGTCAAGCCCACTGTCGCCGTCCTGCCCTTCGCCAACATGAGCGGCGACCCCGAGCAGGAGTTCTTCGTCGACGGGCTGACCGAAGACATACTGACCGAGCTCAGCCGGCGTCGCGAATTGTTCGTGATCTCGCGCAATTCGACGTTCGTCTACAAGAACCAGGCCGTGAACCTTCGCGATGTCGCGCAGAAGCTTGGCGCGCAGTACCTGGTGGAAGGCAGCGTCCGCAAGGGCGGCGACCGCCTGCGGGTCACGGTGCAGCTGATCGACACCTCGAACGACACGCACATCTGGGCAGAGCGATACGATCGCAAGCTCGACGACATCTTCGCCATTCAGGACGAAGTGACGGCGGCGATCGTCGCCACCCTTCCCGGCAGGCTCGAGGCGGCCCAGCATGACCAGCTTGCGCGCAAAAAGCCCTCCAGCCTCGCCGCCTATGAATGCGTTCTGGCCGCCAAGGTACTGCACCATCGCGCCACTCCCGACGACAACCTGCAGGCGCAGAAGCTGATCGATCGCGCTGTCGAACTCGATCCCGAGTACGCCCATGCCCACGCCTGGCGGGCCTGCATTCTGGGGCAGGCCTGGGGCTACGGTTGGTGTGCGGACAAGGCGGCGACCTTCGCTCAGGTCGAAGGCGAACTCAGCAGGGCGCTCGCGGCCGATGAAAACGATGCCGACGTCCACCGCATTCTTGCCGCGGTCAACATCGTTCGCGGCGATTTTGGCCGGGCGCGCCATCACCAGGAGCGGGCGCTGGCGCTCAATCCCAATTACGACCTGGTGGTGGTCCAGATGGGTGAACTCCTCACCTGGACCGGCCGCGCCGACGAAGGGATCGAGTGGATTCGCAAGGCGATGCAGCTCAATCCCCATCACCCGGCGCGATTCTGGAGCCACCTCGGCAAGGCGCATTTCACCGCCCGTCAGTATGGCCCGTCCATTGAGGCGTTCATGCATCTCTCGACAATGGACGTGCAGCAGCACGCCTTCGTCGCCGCCTGCTATGGCTGGCTCGGCGATCGGACCGCGGCGGCGGCACATGTCGCGCAAATCCGGGCGGCCGACGCGGCATTCGATCCGGAGGCGTTGCTCGGGACCATGCATTACGCGAACGTGGCCGACCTCGAGCACCTTCGCGAAGGTCTTTCGAAGGCCGGCGTGCAGAAAGGCTGATCCGGCGTCAGGCGCTCGCGCGCCTGAGTTGGGCGGTGCGCTCCCGGTCGATGCTGCGGCCGTCGGCGGCGATGGCGACTTTGTAGTCGCGCTCGGCGCCGGTGACACTCACCACGCCATCGCGCACGTCGCGCAGGACACGCGCCGGCTCGCGGGTCGCGGGATCGCCATACCCGCCGCCGCCCGGCGACAGCGCGCGATAGGTGCCGGGACCATGCCGCTCGACGCCGTACTTCGGGGCCTGGACCCGCTTGCCGTCGGCCAGCGTGAGGACGACTTCGCCGCCCACGCCCGCGCCGCCGCCCGCAGTGCCGAAGCTGGAGGGCGCGCCCACGCCCTCGCCGCGAAAGGCGTAATCGGCCGGCGTGAAGATCTCGACCTCGTAGTCGCAACCGGCGCCGCCGCGGAACCGTCCGGGCCCGGCGGTGTCGCAGCGCAACTCCTGCCGGTGGAAGCGCGCCGGGTAGAGCTGCTCGTAGGTTTCGAGGTTGGGAAGCGTGAGGCCGCCCAGCGTGATGAGGTGCCCGATGAGATGGAAGCCGTCGCGACCCTCGACACCGCCGCCGGCCGGCGCGCCCGCCCATTGGTACATCACATAGCGTCCGCCGTCGGGCCGCAGTCCGGCGGTGACCGCGTGGACCGCCTTGGACCATCCGGCGGAGGCGCGTTCCGGCAGCGCCTGGCCGAGCGCCTTCCACATGGCGTGAATGATCTCGTGCGCGACGAACACCGTATTCATGGTCATCGGCGCCGGCGGGCGGGCATTGACCAGCGTGCCTTCGGGCAGCCGGATCTCGACGCTGCGGAAGGCGCCTTCGTTCTTGGGCAGGTCGGGCTCGAAGAACGACGCCAGCGCCATGAACACCGCCGAGGTGCTGTTGGCGACCGAGCTGTTCTTGAAACCGCGGATCTGCGGCGACGTGCCGGCGAAGTCGACGATCATCCGCTGGTCCTTCACGGTCAGCGTGACTACGATCCTGCCGTCGATCGGCTCGAAGCAGTCGTTGTCGACCGGCTCCTCGCCGCGCCACACGCCCTGGGCCAGGCGATCGATGCAGGCGCGGAAGCGGCGGTCGGCGTGCGCCAGCACACCTTCGAAAAACCGGTCGGCCTGGTCCCGGCCCAGTTCCTCGACCAGCACCGCCAGCCGTTCGGCGCCGATCCTGGTCGAGCCGCGAGCGGAGGAAATCGTCGCCAGCCTGGAGAAGGTCTACCACAGCAAGGGTGTGGTCTGCGAGTTTGAAGTCGATCCCGACGCGAGTTTCCACGGCGAACTTGGCGACCT
>JAQBFL010000465.1:0-2651 GCA_032123415.1 bacterium
GTCTGGATCGTCACTGTGTACACGGCATCCGTGAACAGCGCCAAACTCAATTTGGATCCGACTTCGAGGCGACCGTTCTGTTCCAGGATCTGCGGATTGATGGCGATCGGCCGGCTGCGCTTGATGAACGGCTCCTTGAACACGTCCCGTGGCGCCTCGATCTCCCCAGAGATGACGGAGAGCGGGCCGGTCACAGTCATGGCGGGCGCTGGCGTCGGAGTGGCAGGCGTCGATCCGATCGCCGGAGTGGGTTTCGCCCGCCCGGGAACCGCCGCCGTGGATGCAGCAGACGTTTGAGGGGGTGCGTTAACCGCCGAACCCGGCGTCGGAGACCGGTCCGGTGTCTGCCGTGAAGAGAAGAGGAACCACACCAGAAGCCCCAACACCAACACGACAACCAGCACCGTCGCAATCCGCTTCATCTCAGCCCCCAACTCTTGCGCACACCCCATACGTGGAACCCCGACAATCGTCACGTATTATGCCAGACCCTCCGCCCAAGTCAACCGCAACTCCCCTGCCCCTACGTTCCTTTAGCGCTGATTCATAATCAGGGTAACCATGATGGTTTGCAGACAGTTACGAGAGAGAAGGCTTTTCTTGAGCCGTTGGCGCTCATGGCGTCGTGGAACCCAGTGAGCGTTGCCTGGCGTTTGTTGGGGCATCGCTGAATCCAGTGAATGGCAAACGTCATGGCGGCCCGGCGGAACATGGCCAGGTTGAACGCGTTGCGGGGCGTACGAACTCGGCTGCGATCTTCATCGGCGGAGACATCCAAGCGCAGATGAAGCCCGTTTTCGATCCCCCAGTACTTGCGATCGGCCATGAACATCAACGGGGTCGACAACCGCTCGGCGGGGCGACTGCTGACCAGGAACTCGGTCTCGACCTCATCGGCTTTGGCATCTTTCCGATCGGTGAAGCGGGTCAGCCGGGCCGCTTGTACGGCGGCAGGGAAGCACACCTGGGTCGCCGTGACATCGAACCGTTCCAGGGCCCGGGCTTCCACGCGACTCCGATTGAGTTCGGTCGTTTGGATGACGTCAGCGACCTGCCGAGGGGGAAAAGGCCTTCAGCAGATTCTGCTGAAGCCCCTGGAGATTGGCTTCCAGTGTCTTCTGGTTGCCTTTCACGGGCAACAAGTAGTCGCCCCCTCCTTCCTGCACAATCAATCGGGCAGTCTCCGCATTGGTGTGCAAGGCGTCGGCAAGGACCAGACACGATTCCACATCCACCCGCCTCAACAGTTCACGCGCGGCAGGAATCTCGTTCGATTTACTCTTCGTCAGTTCGCTGCCCAGCCAGCGTCCGCTTTTGACCGCATACACACTGGTGACCTCAAGGCCCCGGCTCGATCGCAGCTTCTTGCCGTCGACCGCCAGCAGATCGTCGTCCGACGAACGGGGACCGAGCACTCGGTCCTGCCACGCGAGCAATGCCTGTTCCAGTTGCCGAGGATCGAGGTTGGCCAGAAGCCGAAAGAACGTGGTCTCTTTCGGCGGATGATAGCGGCGGGGACGCCCGGTCTTGCGAAAACCCAGCGCCTTCAACTGCCCGTCGGACAACGTCGCGGCAAAGGCCGCCAGATCGCGCTGCCCGCGCTGCACTCCACACAGGGTCGCACAGGCGACCAAGGCCACCAGCCCCGCCAACGGATACTTCCCCACTCGGCGTCGCCAGTCGTGGATCGCGCTGAAGTGTTTCACCATTCCCGTCAGCGTTTCCGGGGTCGCCTCGCACGCCGGAACCTTTCCGGCTTCGATCCCGGCCAGACGGGGTGGCAACTGGCGACTCTTGAGCAGTTCGCGATTCCCGGGAGCCAGTTCTCGCACCCACAGTTGTTTCGGGCACTCATGGGCCACATAGAAATCAGACCGCGCTCGTCGAAATCCCTTGGTCTGCCCCAGCAACTCCCAATTGCTCGCCCGATAGCAGGTGCCATGATAGGCCATGTCCACGAAGCTCTCGACCAGTAGAAGCGGATGCCGATACATCCCTTCCCAATCCGACGAAAGCCGATCCAAGCACAGCTTCAGCACGCGGCTGGCCAGATTCGGGCAGTGCGCATCCTCCCGAATCCAGAAGCGACTGTTGTTCGCCACGAGGGACAACCGCAAATGCTTCTGCGCCTTCGTCCAGCCGATCCATCGCTCGCGATCCCCCAAGTTGAACGCCGCCGCGCTCCACGCCAGCAAAGCCAACCAGCGTCCCTGGTACTCGGCGACGTACCGAAGCTGTTCTCCCACCAGCTCCGCGCTATGCAGATAGTGTTCCTCGATCAGGATGCGATCAAATGCCTTCCGCTCTTCCGGACGTATCAAGCGTACCACGAGTCCCGCGAGTACCGCCTGCTCATCCGCCGTCACGACGACCTTCTTGCGTTGTTTCATGACCCGGAGCGTAGAATATGCAGCGGCAAATGTCCCGCACTTTCTGCAACCGGCTCCAAATCAACTGCTTCAAGGAGTCAGGAATCAGCCCTACGATCAGGTTCCGCCAGCCCCGATCTTCTTTTCGTAGTCCTCATCCAGTTTGTCGGCCAAGTCCTCGTAGGTGGACTGGTCGTCCATGCTGGCGTATTCCACGAAGTGAATGTCCTCGCGGGCGTAGGCATTGTTGCGAACGAGGAAGTCACGCAACTTGCGGAAGCA
>JAQBFL010000466.1:0-5346 GCA_032123415.1 bacterium
TCAAGCGGTGGCTGGCCACGAGGATGCCCGGCGGGGCATCGTGTCCATCGTCAGCTCGATCCATCCTGTAGCGGACTGGGCCACGGCCTGCGAGAACTACAGCCAGATGCTCGGCACCCGTATCGTCGCGCCCGACGGAGGCGCAGCGTCAGCCAAACCCGGTGAATGTCGTGCCCCCTGTTACCGCGATGCCATGACGCCGCAAAGGCCGGCGAGGACCGTGTCGGGCTGGAGCGAGTGCATGCTGCACGGAGCCGGCGCACGCACGACGCGCACACGGTCGCCGCGGGGCGCCCACTGCACCGGGTCGGTCGGTCCGAACAACACCACCGACGGTGTGCCCAGCGCGGCGGCAAGATGCGAGATGCCCGAGTCGTTGCCGACATAGGCTGCCGCCCGCGCGAGAACTCGCGCCGCCCGGTCCAGCGTCAGTCCCGCGAGGACGCATCGGCCCGACGCCGTGGCCGCAAGCAGGCCGGCCATGCGATCCTCCGCCTCGCCAAGCAGAAACAGCGGGTCGAGCCCCAGGCTGCGTTCGGCTTCGTCCGCGAGGCGGACAAAACGTTCGAGCGGCCAGTTCTTCCGCGGACTCCCGCTGCCGGGGTGCAGGACGAGCCGCCGCCCCGCCAACTCAGGCTCTGATTCCGGCTCCGCCGACAGCGACAACTTAGGCCATGCGGGCAGTTCCACCGGCACGTCCAAGGCACGCAGGGCCGCGAGCAGGTGGTCGGCGGCATGGATGCCCGCAGGCGGCAGGGGGGAACGGGCCACGACGGTCTTCAGCCCCATGCGACTCAGATTCGCGGCCACGACCCCGTCGGGATCGTGCAGCAGCGACAGGGCGGTATCGAAGTCCCGGAGGCGCTCGATCCAAGGCGCGGAGAACTCCGCTCCGGCCGTGAAGAGGCGGGCCACATCGGCCGAATCGACCGAGATCGCTGCGTCCGCCAGTCCAGCCTCAACGGCCAGGCGGCCGAAGCGCGGGTGCGTGACCAACCCGAGCTGTACCGCCGGAAACGATCCGCGCAGCGTCCGCAGGACCGGCAGCGTCAAGATGAAATCCCCCAGCGCGCCGGAGCGCAGCACAAGGATGCCTGGCCGCGGCCGTGCGTTCACGTCCTGTAGGCGGCGGTCCCGCGGATGGCCAGAATCTCGCCGAAGTAGATCCGATGGTAGTCCTTCTGGGGATAGAACGACTCCGTATCGTGGGCGAGAAAGTGCGTCGGGTCCACATCCTGCCAGTAGATCTTGCGGCACTCGACGACAAGCTCGGCCTCGGCGACGGACGGCGCGTCTACCGCGGTGGAAGCCGTCGGCGTCAGTCCGGCCTTCGCGAACTTGTCGCCATCGCGGCCCGACGCGCTTCCGAAAAGCTTGAGGGCCTCAACGCACGGCGGCGCGAATGCTGTCAGGGTGAACGAGTCGAAGCGTTCCAGGAACGTGTAGGTATAGCGGGTCGGCCGTACGACGACCTGAGCGAAGGGCTTGCCCCACATTGTGCCGAAGCTGCCCCATCCGACCGTCATGCCGTTGAATTCGCCCGCGGCGAAATCGCCCGCACAGAGCAGCAGCCATTGCGTGGACCACTGTCGGTGAGGAGCCACCAGGAAAGCGAGAGGATCGATGGGTTGCATGTTCATGGCGCAAGAATAGCCGAATCGGTTTCGATGGCGCAACCCGGAATGTCGTCGTTCACCCAAATCCTCGCCTGAGGACCCATGGCTTCACGCGGAGAGATCATGTTCCTGGTCACCGACGCGGCTCGCGGAACGCTCGCCCTCCATCGAGGAACCGCTCCACTGGGTATGAGGTTGAACCGGCCGCGGAATCGGACTATGATCGGGGAACATGGCAACGATTGGTTCCATAAACCCCTTTGCCTCGCCGGCGCGTCGGCCGGATGCCTCGCCCGCGCGGGAGCTTGCCAGGCCGGGGTGGGAGGCGGAGGACGATCCGCTGCGCGCCGAGTTGCTGAACCTTCAGCAACTCGAGCGGCAGGCGAAGCAACTGGCCGGGGAGCACGCCGTGCGCGTCGGCCGCGGCGCCGACCGGCTGCTGCCGCGTCTGGACGAGAACGAGTTTGTCCTGAAGCAGTCTTACGATACGGTGACGATCGCCCTGTCCAAGGGGCGGCGCATCGCCCCCGCCGCAGAGTGGCTGCTCGACAATTTTTACCTCATCGAGCAGCAGATCCAGCAGGTGCGCCTGCATCTGCCCAGGACGTACAGCCGCCGTCTGCCGCGGCTTGTGTCCGGGCCCATGGCCGGCTTTCCACGGGTCTACCAGATGGCCGTGGATCTGATTTCCCATCTTGACGGCCGCCTGGACGCGGAGACGGCCGCCAGCTTCCTGGCCGCGTACCAGTCCGTCTCGCCGCTCCGCCTGGGGGAGCTCTGGGCGTTTCCGATCGCACTGCGGTTGGGGTCGATCGAGAACCTGCGCCGCGTCGCCGCCCGCATCGCGCGCAGGCGCCGCGAGCTGGATGCCGGGATTGCGTGGGCCGAGAACATGCTCGACACGGCCGCCGAAAGGCCCCGGGAGCTGATTCATAAACTGGCGGAGTTTGCCGAAGCCCATCCGACGCTCAGCGCGCCGTTCCTCGAAGAATTCTGCGGCCGGTTGCGCGGGCGGGGCGCCGCCGTCGCCTTCGTTCTCAACTGGGTGGAGCACGCCCTACTCGACGAAGAAACGACGGAAGCGCAACTGCTGAACGCCGACAGCCGCGCCCAGGCGGCCGAGCAGGTTTCCATCGCCAACAGCATCGGCAGCCTGCGTTTCCTGGGGGCCATGGACTGGCAGGAATTCGTCGAGACGTTGAGCTTGGTGGACGCGGCGTTGCGCGGCGACCCCTCGGGCGCCTATGCGGCACAGGACTTCGCCACGCGCGATCGCTACCGTCACGTCGTGGAGGAACTGGCCCAACGGTGCGCGTCCGAGGAGACCGCCGTGGCGCGCGCGGCGGTGGAACTGGCCACGGCGCAGGCTGCCCGCGGGAGCGCGCACGAGCGCACGGCGCACGTCGGGTACTGGCTGGTCGACGCCGGGCGGCGCACGTTGCGGCACAAACTTGGGTGCCGCGGCGCCTGGCGGGAAGCCGGTTTGCGCTGGTGCGAGCGTCATGCACTGGGATTCTATCTCGGTTCCCTGGCGGCCGCAACAGGCGCCGCGATGGTCGCGGTCTGGCCCTGGTTCGCCGGGTTCGGCGCCCTGGACCCGCGCGCGTGGCTGATGGCCGTGACGGCGGCGCTGACCGCGTCCGCGCTGGCGGTCTCCCTCGTGAATTTTCTGGCAACCCTCCTGGTGCCCCCGCGGCCGCTGCCGCGGCTGGACTTCTCGGAAGGGATTCCCTCGGATCACCGTACGATGGTGGTCGTGCCCTGTCTGTTGCGCGACCAGAACGACGTAGCCGACCTCGCGGAAGCCATGGAGATCCGCTACATGGGCAACCGCGACGCGAACCTCTTCTTCGCGCTGCTCACAGACTTCGCCGACGCGGACGAGGAATCGGCGCCGGGCGACGCGGAGCTGCTCGACGCCGCGCGCGCTCGCATCGCGACGCTGAACGAGCGCCACGGCACCGCGGACGGGCGCACCCCGTTCTATCTGTTTCATCGTCCCCGCGTCTGGAACCCGCATGAGCAGCTCTGGATGGGCTACGAGCGCAAACGCGGCAAGCTCGAGCAGTTCAACGCAATCCTGCGCGGCGGGCCGACGGAGGCGTTCAGCGTCTTGGACGGCGATCTCTTCGTGCTGCGCTCGATCAAGTACGTCATCACGCTCGACGCCGACACCGACTTGCCGCGCGGCGCGGCCCATCGCCTCGTCGGGGCCATGGCGCATCCGCTGAACCGCCCGCGCGTGGATGCCGCCAGCGGGCGCGTGGTGGAAGGGTACGGCATTCTGCAGCCGCGCGCATCCATCCGGCTGATCGCCGCCGGGCGCAGTTGGTTTTCGCGGCTGTTCGCGGGGGAGGTCGGTCTCGATCCGTACACCCGCGAGGTGTCGGACGTGTACCAGGACTTGTTTGCCGAGGGGTCGTACGTGGGCAAGGGCATTTACGATGTCGACGCCTTCCGTCAGACGCTCGATGGTCGCTTCCCCGAGAACACGATCCTCAGCCATGACTTGCTCGAGAGCGGCTTCGCGCGTTCCGCGCTGTTGAGCGGCGTCGAGGTGTTCGAGGATACCCCGTCGTCCTGGCTGGGGGATGCGAGCAGGCGGCACCGCTGGATACGCGGCGACTGGCAGATCGGGCGCTGGCTTTTTCGCCGGCCTCCGACCGGCGCGGCGGAGCGCGGGCCGAACCCGCTCAGCGGCCTGGCGCGATGGAAGATTTTCGACAACATCCGCCGCAGCCTGTTCGCGCCGGCGCTCCTGGTCTGGTTGGCGGTTGGCTGGCGTCTGGCGCCTGTGCCGCCCTGGAAGATCACGGCGTATGCGATGGCCGTGCTGTTCCTGGGCGGCGTGCTGCGGTCGGTCGGCCATGTGGTGCGCAAACCGCGCGAACGGAGCTGGCGGCGGCACTTGAGCGGCGCGGCGCGCGCGGGGTGCGTTTGCTTGCTGGATCCGTTGCTGGCGGCGGTCTGCCTGCCGTACGAGGCGTTCCTCAGCCTCGACGCGATCGCGCGCTCCGGCGCCCGCCTGCCCTTCACGCGCCGCGGACTGCTGATCTGGCGCCTGCCGCAGTACCGCCGGCGAGACGCGCGGCGCTCCGCGGGCGGCTTTCTGGCGGAGATGTGGCCCGCACCGCTCCTGGCGCTCGGGATGGGCGCTGTGCTGGCGGGCGGGCGCCCGGCCGCCTGGCCGGCGGCCGCCCCGGTGCTGACGGCCTGGCTGCTGTGCCCGCTGGTCGCATGGTGGATCAGCCGCCCCGCGCGGGATGCCACGCCGGCGTTGACCGTGGAGCAGCGGCGCCTGCTGCACGGGCTGGCGCGCCGGACCTGGCGGTACTTCGAGACGTTCGTGGGCGAAGAGGAGAACTGGCTGCCGCCCGACAACGTTCAGGAGACCCCACGCGCGGAGACGGCGTCGAGAACCTCGCCCACGAACATGGGGCTCGCCCTGCTGGCGAACTTCACGGCATGGGACTTCGGGTACATCTCGACGGGCCGTCTGTTGGACCGCAGCGAACGCATGCTGGACGCGATGGATCGGCTCGAACGTTACCAGGGCCACTTCTACAACTGGTACGACACGCGCGCGATGAAACCGTTGCGGCCGTTCTACATCTCCAGCGTCGACAGCGGCAACCTGGCCGGATGCCTTGTGGCGTTGCGATGCGGCCTGGAGGAACTCAGGGAGCGCCCCGCCGCGGCCATGCACTGGGTGCGCGGCGCGCGCGACACG
>JAQBFL010000467.1:0-4012 GCA_032123415.1 bacterium
CCTCTCAGACCGACGGGCTTTCGCGGCCATCGTTCTCGTCCTCGTCCTCGTCGTCGTCCTCGATCGCATATCGAACTTGGTCTTCCCTGACCTGAGCGACGGGAGAGAACCGGTCCACCAGTTTCGAGAGCATGGAGACGATAAGAAAACGCTGAAACGCTGAAAATCTGAAATGCTGAAATTGGGGAAAGGGATGAAATGCTGAAAGGCCTTGGGGAAGATGCTGAAACGCTGAAAACTGAAACTTTAAGAAAACGCTGAAACGCTGAAAATCTGAAATGCTGAAATTGGGGAACCGAGTCAGCTTTTAAGCATTTTCTCCCCCGTCTCTATCTCCGGTTTTCAGCTTTTCAGCATTTTCTCCCATATTGAGCAATCTCGTCACTAGAGTAAAGGGGATACCCAGTTTCCCGCCGATTCCCGAACAAGAACCCGATTCCGACCGGCCGTATCGTTCGCTATGGCGCAGGCGCCCAGCGCCGCACTTCATCCAACAGCGCCGCGGCGGCATCGGCCTCCGGGACCGTGCGCACGACGCGGCCCCGGACGTACAGGGCGAACCGCCCCCGCCCCCCCGCCACCGCGATATCCGCGTCCCGCGCCTCGCCAGGCCCGTTGACCATGCAGCCCATGACGGCCACATGCGGCCGCGCGGCGTCGGGGTTCTCCCGGTAGTGGCGCTCCAGCGCCTGTTCAACCTGCATGCAGACGGACAGCACGTTGACTTCGCAACGCCCGCACGTCGGGCACGACGTCACGCGCGGCCCCGGCGCGCGCAGCCCGAGGCTGCGCAGGATCTCCTGCCCCACGTGGACCTCGGCCATCGGGGTGTCGGTCAACGAAACGCGCAACGTGTCGCCGATCCCCTCCGACAACAGAATGCCCATGGCCACCGCCGAACGGACCGTACCGGCCACGAACGTTCCTGCCTCCGTAACGCCCAGGTGCAGCGGGTAGTCGCAGCGGCCGGCCAGCAGGCGGTACGCCTCGACCGTGCGCCGCACGTCGGATGCCTTGACCGCGACCTTGATCTCGCGGTAGTCCAGATCTTCCAGGATTCGAATGTGCCGCAGAGCGCTCTCGACCAGCGCCTCGGCCCCGGCGCCGCCGTGCCGCGCGCGAAGGTCCTCTTCCAGCGAGCCGCTGTTGACGCCGATGCGAATGGGGACAAGCCGCTCGCGCGCCGCGCGCACGACCTCCGCGACGCGGTCCGCCCCGCCGATGTTGCCGGGGTTGATCCGCAAACCGTCCATGCCGGCCTCGACCGCCAGGATCGCGAGACGGTAATCGAAATGAATGTCCGCGATCAGGGGCAATGGCGACTCGCGCCGGATGGCCTGTAGCGCGCGAGCCGCGGCCTCGTCGGGAACGGCCAGCCGCACGATGTCCGCGCCGGCTTCGGCGCACGCGACAATCTGCGCGACCGTCGACCGCACGTCGCGCGTGTCGGTCTTCGTCATCGTCTGCACGCTCAGCGGCGCACCGCCGCCGATCGCCACGGCGCCCACGCGAATCTGACGACTCAGCCGCATCGCCCCTCCGTGCTCACACCTCACTCCGCCGCATCGCCGACCGGCTCATCAACCCCCTGAACGCTCTCAATCGGCGCTGGAGCTTCCTCTTCCTCGCCCCAGAGCCCCCCGAGCGCTCTGAACATGCGCGGAAGCCTCATGACATCGCGAAACGTGAGGAGCACGAAGACGCCGATCAACAACGTGGCGAACACATTGACCAGAACGTTGACCAGCTTGGGGTGCACCTTCCGCCGCGTGATCCCCTCCCAGAGGCAGAACACGATATGTCCGCCGTCCAGCACGGGGATCGGCAGCAGGTTGAGAATCGCCAGGTTTACGTTCAGGAAGCGCAGGAACCCGATGGCGTTGAAAATGCTCATCTTGATGGAAACCCAGAGCATGCTGATGATCATCACCGGCCCCCCCAGCGCCCCAGCCGCCTGTCTGGACTCTCTGGGCGTCACCAGCGCCCGCAAGATACGCGCGATCTCGGAGGCGTCGCCGCGTATCTGCGCCCAGGGCGTCTTGTAACGCATCCAGGGCATCACCCCCATCTCGGCCGACCGCAGCTCCACGCCCATCAACGCCCGCCCAGCCTCTTCATCCAGCTCAGGCGTCACACCGAGTTCCAGCGTCCGCCCCTTGCGCTCGACCACCACTGCCGACGCCTCGCCGCCGCGCGCCGCCACCATCTCGATCAGGTGCTCGACGCCCACCACCGGCGTGCCCGCGAACGACACCACCCGGTCGCCCTCCAGCAGCCCGGCCCGTTCGGCAGGACTGCCCGTCCGCACCGCGCCCACCACGCAGACCGAGTACGGCAGGATGCCCGGCACCGTCGTTTCGCCCATGACGCCCTCTTCGACGGCAACGCGCACCACCCGCACGGCGTCGTCGGACTCGACCTCCAGCGACAGTTCCCCGTCCCGCCCCGACCGCAACATGGAGAGCATGGTGAACTCGTGCCAACTGCGCACGGTCTCCCCATTGACGGAGAGGACTTCATCGCCCGTCCGCAGGCCGGCCTCGAAAGCCGCGCTGCCGGGATCGACGAACCCGATCGTCGCCGCACCCGCGTCCCCGTCCTCCGTGGGCGAAAGGTAGACAACCCAGGCCAGCACGACCGCCAGCGCAATGTTTCCGCACACGCCCGAAACGGCCACGAGGATCCTCTTCCAGGGCGAAACCTCGGGCAGTTCGCCGGCCGCGTCGGTCGCCCCCTGGATCGTCTTCATACCCGCGGGGTCAAGCTGCGGCAGCGCCACATACCCGCCGAAGGGGATGCATCCCAGCTTGTAGACGATGCCCTTGCGCTCGATCTTCCACAGCGCGGGGCCGAAGCCGATCGAGAAGGTCTCGACCACCAGCCCCAGCTTGATGGCTGTGAGGAAGTGGCATAGCTCGTGAACGAATATGGTCACGCTGAAGAGCAGAAACAAAACCAGCGCGTCCGTGAAATTGCCGATCAAACTTCCCATACAATGCTCCCGGATATCCTGGGCTGAAGACGCCGTCGTCAGACCCGCATATGGCCCGCCAGATCCCTGGCCCATGCGTCGGCGGCCACGATCTCGTCGAGGGACGGGGCGCTGACGACATCGTGCCGTTCCATCGCCGACGCGACAAAACGCCATATTCCCGAAAAAGGAATGCGTTTGGCAAGAAAACTCTCAACCGCCGCCTCGTTGGCGGCGTTCATGACCGCGGGCATACTGCCGCCGGTCCGGCCGGCCTCGCGCGCCAGGCGCAGGCACGGAAACCTCGTGTCGTCCGGCGGCGCAAAGTCCAACCGGCCCACGGCGCCGAGATCGAACGCCGGCAGTCCGCTGTCCATACGTTCCGGAAACGTCAGGGCGTACTGGATCGCGTAGCGCATGTCGGGACTGCTCATCTGGGCCAGCAGGCTGCCGTCTTGAAACTCCACCAACGAGTGTACGATGCTCTGCGGGTGGAGCACCACGTCGATGCGGTCCAGAGGCGTCCCGAAGAGCCAGTGCCCCTCGATGACTTCGAGCCCCTTGTTCATCATCGTCGCCGAATCGACGCTGATCTTCGGCCCCATGTCCCACCGCGGATGCGCGATGGCCTCGGCCACGGTCACGCGATCGAAGTCCACCTCCGGGCGGCCGGCAAACGGCCCGCCGGACGCGGTCAGGACCAGCCGCCGGATGCGCGCGAGCGTCGAGGGCTCGAACGCGGTCGCCCCCAGGCACTGGAAGATCGCGCTGTGTTCGCTGTCGACGGGCAAGAGCCGAACGCCCGCGCGCGCCGCCGCCGCGGTCACCAGCGCCCCGGCGGCCACAAGGACTTCCTTCGTGGCGAGGGCCACGTCTTTGCCGGCGCGGATGGCGCTCAGAACAGGGCGCAGGCCCGCCATTCCGACGATGGCGCACAAGACAACGTCAACCTCCGGCAACCCGGCCACTTCCGCGACGCCGTCCCTGCCGGCGTGCACGACCACCCCGGGCGGCGCCTCGCGGGCGCACGCGGCGGCGGCC
>JAQBFL010000468.1:0-7680 GCA_032123415.1 bacterium
GCCCAGGACTCGGCTCGCTCGCGCAGAAACGCGGCCAGCCGTGCCTCGTCGCCGCAAGCCCACAGCCCGTCGCGGATCATATCTTCCAGCGCGGCGTGCACGAGCGTGCCGAAATCCATGGCGTCGGGGCTGTCCTTGCGGTCATCGACAGCGTTCATCTGGAGGACGCGCGAGAGGTAGTAGCGGAAGGGGCAGTTCAGGTACTCGCGGAAGGCGGTCACGGAGAGCGTGCGCGCGTCGAGGCGGGCGGCGGCGCGCGCGTCGAGCGCGGAGGGGTCGAGGCGGAATGTGACGCTCGACGCGCAGGCCGCGCGGGTCTCGGCCACGGGGCTGAAGAGCCGCGCGGCGCGGGCGACGAGCCGCTGATCGGAGCAGCGGAAGAGCAGGCGCGATGGTTTCAGGGGATCGCCCGCCTCGCTGGTCTTGCCGAGGATGAAGAGCACGCGGCCGCCCGATGTCCGCCGGGACTCGACGAGCGTGGCCATGAGGTAGGCGTCGCGGGCCAGTCGCATGGCGTCGTGGCGCAGGCCGAGCGCGACGCGCAAGGAGTCGGGCAGGAAGACGTCGCTCAGCCTGCCGTCCGGAACCATGCCGTCGTTCATGCCCGTCACGATCATCAGCGGGGCGTCGTTCCATGGCAGTTCGAGCCAGCCCTCCAGATCGATGGCGGCGGCCGGGCGTCGGGGGCTGACGCTCTCCTCGGCGAGGCGGTCCAGCATGACGCGCAACGCATCGCGGCGGTCGATCCCCGGCAGCTCGGGCAGGCCGTCGAACTCGTGCAGGACCGCGTCCACGACCGAGGCCGCGGCGCGGAAGGCGTCGTCGCGCTCGTTATCGCCCGCCGCGATCACCCGCCCGTCGTAGATCTCGCGCAGGAAGGCGCGCGTGGCGGGGGCCGCGGCCGGCGCGTCGCGGAACTCTTGCGCCCAGCGGATCATCACGCTCACGGCGGCGCGCAGGTTGGCGAGCTTGTCGCGCTGTTCCGCGGCGGATTTGACGGGCAGGCCCAGCGCGATATCCGCGAGCCGTTGGGGGAGGCGTGTCTGTCGGAACTCGTCGAATTCCGCCAGTGCGGCGGTGGGGTCACAGACGCCGGCGGCCTGGAGGGCCGCGGCGACGTGGGCATGGCGCAGCAGGGCCGCGGCGGACGCGCAGGAGCCGTCGGTGACGAGGTCGGCATAGGCCGCCAGGAGGCGTGCGATAGGGTGTTCGCGGACCGGACGCTCCGCGGGGTCGAAGGCCGGAATGCCGGCGGCTTCGAGCGCGCGCAGCAGCGGAGGCGCCACCTCGCGGTCGGGCACGCCCAGGGCGGCGACGGCCCCGCCCTTGGCCGCATCGGGCGGCACGTGGCGCGCCGCGAGGCGCGCTTGGTCGGTGGGCGAGGCGGCCACGAGCAGCGTGGAGTCTTCGTCCGGGATGTCGATGAAGCGCGGCGCGGCGGTATCCGGGACGGGGCGCCCCCACTCGTCGAATCGCGCGGCTTCCGACGGCGGGGCGTGGACGAGCACCACGACGGGAATCCGTTCGGACAGTGTCCGGAGTGCGCGCAGGGCGAGCAGGGAGGGATCGGGCACGGCGGCGACAACGATGCGGTGCACGCCATCGGGAACGTGGGGGCTGCCCGCCCGCTCGATACGTGCCGACAAGGGGTCGCGCGCGCCCGCGTCAGTCAGGCGCGCGAGGTAGAGCCCTTCGAGGCGGGCCATGGCGGCCCAGCGGTCCGGCTCGGGCAGTTCGTCGCCGAGGGACTCGATGACGCCGGCGATGGTGTAGCCGCCGTCGCACAGGTCGCGGCGCAGGGCCTGCAGAAGGGCGCCGGTCTGCATGGCCCAGGCCGGGTCGCATGGCGTCGGCGGCACGACGAAGCCCTCGCAGACCTCCGGCCCCGCGTTCAGCAGCGCTTCGGCCCAGACCATCTTCACGAGCGTCCCCGGCGCCTCGGGATCGGGATCCTGCTCGGGGGAGATCAGGACAGAGGGCGGAACGGCCCGGACCGAAAGCAGGGCGGCATGCTCGCCGCAGCGACAGGCCAGGGCTTCGCGCAGCCGGCGACCGGCCTGGCGCGTCGGAACGATCACCAGCGTATCGCCCAGGTCGACCAGACCGCGCAGGGACGCCGGGAGGAGAAAGTCGCACACCTTTTCCGTCAGCGGAGCATCCCAGCCCAGAAACTGTCGTTCAATGTTCGGCATCGATTCGCCCGCCGCGGCCGCCCGTGCCAAAGTGGAAGTGGCGTCGCGAACGAACGCAGGATTTGACCGCCCGGTCAGAAACCGCGAACGTTCCACCCCTATATATAGCCACGGATGGGGTCGGTTTGACAAACATAAAGGACGCACAGTGGGCGGGGCTGGCGGGTGATCAACGGGCCGCGCTGCCGCGGCGGTTGAAGGCGAGGCAGTCGGCGTAGAGAACGCCCGTGCCGCTATAGATGTCCAAGGCGCTGCCGATCGTCAGATCGACATGCCCGCCGCTCAGGTCCGCTACCCTGTCCAGGTCGGCGAGGCCGCGGGCGCCGCCCGCATAGGTCAAGGGTTTCCGACCCCACGCCCCGAGCATCCGCACGAGGTCCTCGTCAATCCCCGAGCACCGGCCTTCGATGTCCGCGGCGTGGATCAGGAACCCGTCGCAGAAGGGAGCGAGACGGTCGAGCGTGTGCGCGTCGAGCGCCAGATCGGTTAGCGTTCTCCAGCGGTCGCAGGCCACGATCCAGCGGCCGTCCTCGCTGCGGCGGCAACTGAGGTCGACGATCAGCCGGGCGGCGCCGACGCTGGCGGTCATGGTGTCGAGCCGGTGGGGATCGAAGCGTCCGCCGACAAAGAGATGCGATGTCACGATGACGTGGCTGGCGCCTTCGTCGAGGTAGGCGGCGGCATTGTCCGGGTTGATTCCGCCGCCCACGCGCAGTCCTTGAGGGAACGCTCGCAGCGCCGAGACCGCGGCCTGCCGGTTGCCGGGGCCGAGCTGGATGACGTGTCCGCCTTCCAGTCCGTCGCGCCGGAACATGGCGGCATAGTCGGCGGCCGAACGGTCAGAGACGAAGTTCGTTACCAGACCGGCCCCGTCGTCGCTCAGCGTGCCGCCGACGATCTGCTTGACCTTGCCCGCGTGCAGGTCGATACATGGACGGAAGAGGGTCATCTGGACGTCAACCTTTCAAAGCCGCAGTGTATGCGCCGCGGACGGTTGCAGTCAAGGTGGTCGTGAACTCCGGTCGTGAACTCCGCCTCGTTGAAGAGTTCCCATGCACGATGAAGTGTAACCCGGTTAAGGGTGGGGATTAAGAGTGCGGAGGCGCTTGCAAACCCTTCGAACTGGGTATCCCCTTTACTCTAGTGACGAGATTGCTCAATATGCAGAGATAGAAGGCCACGGAGAGGGCGGATGGCTCCGCTCGTCCTCGTCCTCGCACTCCAGATGCGGAAACAACGCTGGAATCTTGAATGGAGGGCGAACCTGCGGTGAGCCGCGGAAGGGCTTTGCAAGAGCCTCCTCAACTTAGAGTAACCTCATGTGGCCCGCGGGTTGCCCTCGAAAGCTAAACCTGGAAACCTCAGTTGATTCGCCCCCACAGGGACTTGCGCCGGGTCACACCTTCAGCGCCTTGCGAATGCGTTCGCCAATGGGCTCGTCATAGACCACGAACTCGCGCCCCGTGATCAGTTCGTACGCCTGTATGTAGCGCTTGGCGGCCTCGACGCGGATATCGTCCGGGATGACGGGCGCCGGGCCGGTGCCATCGAAGCCCTGCTCCGCGAGCCAGAGGCGGACGTACTCCTTGTCCAGTTGGCGCTGCTGGCGCCCGGCCTCGAAGAGCTCGCGGTACGTGTCCGAGTACCAGTAGCGGGACGAGTCCGGCGTGTTGATCTCGTCGGTGACGATGAGCCGTCCGTCGAGGCGGCCCAACTCGTATTTGGTGTCGACGAAGATCAGCCCGCGCGCGGCGGCGTGCCGGACGCCGAAGGCGTACAGCCGCAGGCAGATGTCGACCGCCTCGTCGAAGGTCTTGCCGTCGATAAGGCCCTCGTCGATCGCCTCCTGGCGGGAGACGTTGCGGTCGTGCTCCTCCAGCTTGGTGGTTGGCGTGACGATCGGAGATGGGAGCTTCTGGTCCTTGCGCAGCCCCTCGGGGAGGATGTTGCCGCAGAGGTTCCGCACGCCCTGGTTGTAGTTGGTCCAGGCCGAGGTTTTTGTGACGCCCGTGATGTAGCCGCGGACGATGAACTCCAGCGGCAACTGAGCGCATTCGCGGACGACCATCACGTTCGGGTCGGGAACGTCGATGACGTGGTTGGGCGCGATGTTCCGCGTCTGCTCGAACCAGAATGCCGCGAGCTGGTTGAGCACCTGTCCCTTGAAGGGGATGGCGCCGAGGACGCGGTCGAAGGCCGAGATGCGATCGGTGGTGATCAGAATCCGGCGGCCTTCCTGGACGTAGCTATCCCGCACCTTGCCGCGGTGCGGCTTGCCGAGTCCGGGCACCTCGATCTGGTCCAATACGTTGGCCAGCGCCTTGCGAATGACTGTGTCTGAGACCATGGATGTGCTTTCCTCTCGTCAGTTGCGGCGGGGCGCCGTCAATGCGGCGCCGCGCGGTTCTGTTTTCAGCCCGCTACCGGGCGGAGACCGTCGCCGTGGCGCGTGACCCTCATCACGTCCACATGCGCGTAGAGGCGTCGGCCCGGGCAGACGCTGGCGCCCAGGTCGCGATGGCCATAGACGCGCGCGACGGGAATCGAAAAATGCTTGCACAGCAGGTAGACCGTCTTGCGCATGGCCGCCAACTGGG
Organism: bacterium; assembly: GCA_032123415.1. GTDB lineage: Bacteria > Verrucomicrobiota > Kiritimatiellia > UBA8416 > JADHWI01 > JAQBFL01. Next base: position 4,790 of record JAQBFL010000468.1, read on the forward strand.
CGGCGGAAGGCGCCTGCTCCTCGAAGTTGCCCAGGAGCATGACGCCCACGTTGGCGTCGTTTTCGGCGTAGACGTGCGCGCCTTCGAAGGTCAGCGGCCGCCCCTCCCAGACGCCGCCCGCGTAGTCCACGATCAGGTGATATCCGATATCGCCGTAGTTGCGGTCCATGTGCCCGGCCATCACGCCCTCGATCTGCCGACGGATTTCTCCGCGGGCGGTCGAGACCGCTCCCGCGTTGCCGGAGTGGTGCACGGTCAGCCGCGTATAGGCGCGGGCGGTGCGCAACCGCTGCAGGCGCGGGGCGAGGGTGCACCACTGGTTGCGGCGGAGCACGGGCAGCTCGCGGCCGAGGAACGACATGGCGTCATCCGCGAGGTTGCGCGGGCGAGCGGCCCACGCCGCTCCCGGCGCGGCGAGTCCGCACGAAGCGAGCGCCAGAGCGCGCAGGAAGTCGCGCCGCGCGAGTCCGCGACCCGTTAGCTCGGCGTTTGCGAGTCTCATGGTTCAAACTCCAAGTCCATAACCATCGGGACTGACGTCCAATGGCGCCGCTTTGCGATGGCTTCCAGCTTCCGAGAACAGACGTGCTTAATCTCGCGACGCAGGTCTTCCGAGGCGGACTGCGTCCCCCCATGCCCATGCACATCAACGGCGGCGGCCCGCATTCGGCGCAGGCCCAGGACCCCGGCGCCGCGCGTGTCGTCCCAGACGTCCGCGGCCATGTCAAGGACTCCGAGCAGCCCGCGGAAGAACGCGATCTCGATCCAACCCCCGCCCTCCGCCGTCATCCGGTGCAGGTCCAACACCCAAAGCGCCTCGTGTCCGGCGGACTGCCAGCGGGACGGGCTTACCAGCCCCGAGCCTTGCAACAGCACGCGCCGGGCGGCACGTTTTTCACCCAGAGAGGCAAGCGCGCGTGCGGCGAGCATGGTCAGTTGGCGCGAATGAACCGCCCGACGCGGCGTGGTTTCCTCGACAAAGCGCGCCACGGCGTGCGCCACGTCCTCCAGCTCCGCGAAACCCGGGGACGCGAGATCGCCGCAGCAGGCTTCCAGTTGCCTGGCGAGACGATCGCGGAGCGTTGCCGGCCCCGTGTCGTCGCTCTTCTGTTGAGTCGGGTTGAGAATCATGTGCCTGTAATCAGACTCTGCACCGCGCTGAGGAACTCGTTGACATCCGTGAAGCGGCGGTAGACCGACGCGAAGCGCACGTAGGCGACCTCGTCAAGCCGCTGGAGGCGTACCATGACCTTCGCCCCGATCGCCTCGCTGGGCACCTCGCGCTCGAATTCGCTTTCCAGTTCGTCGATCGCGCTCTCCACTAGCGCGTCGATCTGTTCAGCGCTGATGGGCCGTTTCTCGCAGGCGCGCAGCACGCCGCCGGTGAGCTTCTGGCGGTCGAAATCCTCGTGCCGTCCGTCGCGCTTGACGACGCGTAGGACGTTCTTGACGATTTCCTCGTACGTGGTGAACCGGTGTCCGCAGCGCAGGCACATGCGGCGACGCCGGATGACGGCGCCGTTGCGCGCGGCGCGGCTGTCGATCACCCGGTCCTCCATGTGGGAGCATTTCAGGCAACGCACCGGCGGAACTCCTTTTCTCAGCCGCCGGCGGCCAGTTGGCGAACCGCGGCCGCCACGGCATCCGGATTGTGGCCCCGCACGCGGGCTCGCGTCGTTCCGTCCGGGCCGGACGCTTCGGGCGCGTCATAGATCACGACCGGAGTTTTGCCGGTGTGGGGCATTTCGCCCAGCATGCGCGCCACGGCGCCGCCCTCGTCGGCGGCGATGGCTTGCTTCACGACGACCACGTCGGGGCGTTCGAGGATGGCGCGCTCCAGCAGCTCCGCGCCCTGCGTGACGCAGCGCACCATGCAGCCCGCCGCGGCGAGCGCCACCGTCAGTTCATCGGCCACAGCCTCATCATCCTCTCCCAGCAGCACGCGCAGGCGGCCGACCGCGCCTGCGCCGGTTGCAACGGGTTTTCCGCGGGTGAGGAATACGATGCGGCTGATCTCCATCAGCAGGTCTTGCGGATCGCAGGGCTTGGCCACGAAACCGTCCACTTCGACCGCGCCGAAGAATTCGGCCATCTGGGCCTTGGCCGTCAGGACCAGCACGGGGTAGCGCGGCCGTCCGTCCTCCGTGATCTTCTCGAGGAACCCCATGCCGCCCATGCCGGGCATGCTCATGTCCAGCACGATCAGATCGGGCGCCACCGAGGTCAGTTTCTCGAGTCCCTCCTCGCCGCTGGCCGCGGTTTCCACCTCATAGCCTTCGAAGCGCAGGAAGTCGCGCAGCGTTACGAGCAGGCTCTTGTCGTCGTCGATCAGCAGTATCTTGCTCTTTTCCATGGTCTTTCAGCCTCCGCAATAAATCGACATTTTGCGTCAGGACGTTCCGAACTTCAAGCGTTTTTGTCATAAATCGGGCGGTTGACACATCCGCGCATGTCTGGCAGACTAGCAAACCGTGTCGCCACATTGGAGCGTTCAACCCAAGGGGCATTGTATGAGAAAGCTGATTAGCCGTCTTGCCGTCGTGTTTGCAGGCGCATGCGCCGCCGTAGCGGTACTGTCGATGAGCGGGTGCGAAGAGAGCGGCGCCGATTCGCTGAGCGTGACCCCACGGTACGTCGCGATAGATCCCAACATCACGACGTTCGAGCTCAATGTCGTCGGTGGAACCAAAGCCCTGTCGTTTCCCCTGGAGTGGAGCGTGGCCAATTCGAGTCTCGGCCGCATCGTGAGCAATTCCGGAGCGTGGGCGGTCTACTCCCGCACGGCTACGCACGGCGTCAACACGGTGACGGTGCGCGACCAGTACGGCGCCGAGGTGTGACGGGGCTTTCTACATCTCCAATATCGAGCGAAACACGTCGGGCGTGGCGAC